>QMQS01000015.1 GCA_003650585.1 Candidatus Woesearchaeota archaeon | reverse complement strand
GCGATTTCGACTATCTTAGGGTTAATGTCCCAACCAACATACTCCTTCACTTGAATCCCCTCTTGCTTAAAGAAATCAAGGAGGGCACCAAACCCACATCCCATGTCAAGCACAGACTTACCATTAAGATCCCCCACTTCACACACCATTTTAAATCTCAGGAATTGCCTCCCCCTTGTACCTGAGGCAAGCCCCCTTACTGTATACCCGTGTTTTGCAAGCCTCTCATTGTAGAGCTTTATTATTCTTCTCTTATCCGGGGTGTATTTGTCGAGGTTCATAAGTCGGTTGTCTCAAGATGCCTTAGTTGGAGTTCAAATATATAATTTTTAACCCTCTCCACTCTCTTTTGGAATTTGGATTCCCCGTAAATCACATGGCCTGTACCATCTGCGACCCCTATCACTTTTGTGGGGTGGGTAATTGAGTCCACAATCACATCTCCCTTTTCCCCCATCATCCCTGCACCTATTACCGGAACACCCCCCATTTTGGACTTCCCAATACAGTAAGTGAGCTGTTTGTGGGTCTCGATAATCCGAGTTATCTCCCCAATCAATGCACTCCTTGTGTCCACTCGATAGAATGGCACCCCCTTACGCAGGGCACTCTTAATAGTGTCACTGTCAAAGGAGCCAATCCCGAGATCTAAGATGTAAGAGTTGCTTTTGAATACCCTGAGGGGAAAGGTGCTTTTGTGTCTTGTACAGCCAACAATAATATCTATGTCCTCCAAGATGTCTTTGAGTTGGGTTTCACCCTTTACTATTGTAATCCTCTCTGGACCATCAACAAGGGTGTTCATTGAGCGGACAATGTCCTCACTCCCATCCCCAATAAAATAATAAACATCATAGCCTTTCTCTGCAAGAAGCAGCGTTAATCCTTTTGCAATATTATTCCCTCCGATTACAAGCACCCTTGACCTCCCAGGCGAGAGTTGTGTCACGAATGCGTCTCCCGCAGAGATGAGCACTCTGTCCCCATTGAAGAACTTAAGTGCTGACCTCTGAACCAAGCTCTTAACCTCTTTGTACACATCTATTCTGGTTTCCTTATTTGTTGCGTCCACCAATATAAAATCCACTTTCCCGTCAATTTTTGGGAGGATATAGGATATTTGGCTCTTGCTGAACACCTCAGCACTCCCTATTACAAATTGGTCACTCTCTATTGTGAACGGGAGGATAATCGTGGGGTCATGGGGCTCGCTGGTAAGGGTGATTGTGAACACCTTGGTTTTTCCAAGCTTTGAGGATATGTTCTGCATATCAGAAATGATTCTATCGAGGTCCTCTTGGATGGAGAAGGCAATCTTATCCTGACTAAGTATCTGTTTGCTCGCCTCTAATCTAAACACCCTAGTCCTTTTGTGGATTTGATTGAGTTTCCTCGAAACTTGGTCTAGCAATTGCTCAGTTACATTCACCTTCTCTATCTTTGAAACCTCAAGTATTATGTCCCTGGGATTGAGGTTCCATTTCTTCGCGGCAAGAAACACCTTTTTCATAAAACTTGAATGAAACTCTGCATAACCAGCAATTGCATGGAGTGGCTTTAACCTCTCAATATTGACCAAGTATGGGGCAATGAACTTATAGCCCAAATCAAGTGTTGCATTGATGTCTATCCCTAAGTCATACCCCATCTTCTTTAACACAAGAAGGAATATCTCAGTGGGAGTGTTTCCTGCACTTCTACCTATCCCCAAAAGCGATGTGTCGATTATCTCCACACCGTTTTCTAAAGCAGTTAAGCTATTTGCCAGAGCCAATTGGAGGTTGTTGTGACCATGAAAACCCAGTTTTGTGTGCAATTCCTTTCTCATTAGTGTGATGTACTCCTTGACTATATTAGGGGTCATCCCACCAGCCGAGTCCACTAAAACAATTATATCTGCACCGTAGCTCTCCACCTTCTTTGCCTTTTCAACGAGTTTCTTTGGTGGTAACACATAGGATTTCATTAGGTTTGAAGATACAATCATCCCTAAACTCTTTGCCAGTTTGATTGCCTTCTCTGCCTTTTCCACTTCAGTGACATTTGTGCCCACCCTGATGAAACCCATGTTGTGTTTGGCAGCAAGTTTAATATCCTCTAGCCTGCCTATTCCTGGTATAAAGAACATGCCATACTTGGCTTTTTTCAACACAGAATTAGCAGCTTTCATGTAGGTCTCATCGTCCTCTGCAGCTGCACCGTACCCACAATTTGAAGCATTTAGCCCCAAGCCATGCCCCACCTCTATCAATCTAAACCCTGCCTTTTCAAGTGCCTCGCAGATGAGTGAGGTCTCTTTAGCAGTGAACCTAAAATGAATCGGGTAGCTTCCGTCCCTTAAAGTGGTTTCAAGGATTTGTATGTTTTTTTTGTTCAACATTTTACTTTTACCCCAAGATGGATTTTATTGCCATTACTACATACCTCACATCATCATCACTCATATCAGGGAAGAGTGGCAATGAGACCTCCCTATCATAGAGGTACTCTGCTGTAGGAAAATCCCCTCTTTTGTAGCCATAAACCCTCTGGTAGTATGGGAAGAGATGGAGGGGTATGAAATGCACACTCGCTCCAATGTTGTACTCCCGAAGCTTGTCTATGAATTCGCTTCTCCCAACTCCTATCGCTTCTGTGTTTAAGAGGATTGGGTAAAGGTGCCAGGTGTGGCTTGTGTATGGCTTTGGGTTTGGTGTAATTATACCGGGCAAATCTCTCAGCAATTCTGTGTAAAGCTTGGCTAATTGTCGCCTTCGCTCAATAAACCTCTCAATTTTCTTAATCTGTTCAACACCCATTGCACCGTGGATATTGTCCATGTTGTATTTGTAACCAAGCTCAATGACTTCATAGTACCACTTGCCTTTGTCAGTGTAGCGGTTGAATGCATCCTTGTCAACACCAAAGTATGCCAACTTTCTCATCTTCTCGCCAAGAGCAGGGTTGTTGGTAACCACCATGCCCCCCTCACCTGTTGTTATTGTCTTTGTTGCATAGAAGCTAAACACAGTTGCATCACCAAAATTGCCTATCTTCTTTGATTTGTATTCTGTGCCTATGGCATGGGCGGCGTCTTCCACAACAAATATGTTATGGCGTTTTGCTATTGACATTATTCTGTCCATATCGCATGAGTGCCCAGCGAAGTGCACTGGCATAATTGCCTTTGTGCGGGGTGTTATTTTTGCCTCTATTTCATCTGGGTCTATGTTGAAGGTGTCCTTTTCAACATCCACCAAAACAGGTTTTGCACCCAACCATGCCACCACATGGGCACTTGCGGCAAAGGTGTAGGTTGGCACAATCACCTCATCCCCTGGGCCAATGCCCAGAGCAGCGAGTGCGATGTGTAAACCACCTGTGCAGGAGGTTAAGCCAATTGCCTCTCTGCAACCAATATATGCCTTAACCAAACTCTCAAACTCGTGCACCTTTGGTCCAGTGGTCAACCAACCCGAGCTCAAGACCCGAGTAACTGCTTCTATCTCTTCCTCACCTATTGAGGGTTTGCAAAGCCCGAGGAACTCTTTGCGCTTTTGTAACATTTTCAGTACCTCTCAGGATGAGCGGCTATTTCTCTAGCCACCATTGTCATCCCCTCTTTTACATCTATCTTTGCCTTAAACCCAAGCAATTTCTCCGCCTTGCTTGTGTCTGCTTGTCTTCTGGTAACCAACACATCCCTGGGTCTGAATATTGGCTTGATGTCCTTTCCAAGACCCTTGATTATTATATCAGCGAGTTGGGCAATGCTTGTAGCTACTCCAGTGCCAACATTGAATACCTCATTCACTGCCTTTGTTTTCATCGCAAGTATATTGGCTCTAACAACATCAGACACATGGGTGAAGTCCATGCTCTGGTCACCCTTGCCATCTATAGTTGGTGGTTGGTTTGCAATCACACGCTTTATGAAATGGATAACCACAGTGGTGTAGTATGCGTGTGCCGCTTGTCTCTCCCCATAAACATTGAAATACCTCAGAGCAACCCAGTTGAGCCCCTTGGTTTGGAGGTGCTGCAGTAGATGCTCACAGTAGAGCTTTGCCGCACCGTATGGCTCTGCTGGATAGAGTTTGTCCTCCTCGCTCATTGGCAGTTTTCTAGGGTTACCATAAACGCTAGATGATGAGGAGAATATAACCCGCTTAACCTTGTGCTTGAGGGCTGAGTGGAAAACATTGTATGAGCCCTTGATGTTTATGTCTATGCATTCATCAGGAGATCTTAAACTTTGGTGGATATGGATTGCTGCTGTGTGAAACACATAGTCCACGCCTTCCATTGCCTCATCAACAATGTCCCTACAGCGGATGTCTCCCTCAATGAACTTTACCTTGCCTTTATCAATCAGGTACTGTATGCTTGACAACTTTCCCTTCATTAGATTATCCAGCACAACCACATCAAACCCCTCTTGGTTTACGAGTGCTTCAACCAGGTGGCTACCGATGAAGCCAGCCCCTCCTGTTACCAGCGCTTTCATGACGCTTCACCTCCTGTTGCCAAAAGTTTCAAACCTTGGGATAAAGGCACAAACCTAAACCCCAAAAAATCCTCAGTGGCTTTAGCATCTAAGCCCAGAAGTTTTGGTAAGCTCATATTGCAGGGTTTGCTCAATATTAAGCTTTCGTTGAGTTGGAATACCTTTGCTATCTTGTGTGCGAAGTCTGTGAAACTCAAATAATCAGGACCACCTATATGGAATAGCCCCTTGGCATCCCTGCTTATAACAGCCCCTAAAACCCTCACAACATCCCCCACATACACTGGCGTCCTGTAACAATCATTGAATGTAACCACTTGCTCACCTCCCCTTAGCTTTGTTAGCACTTTGGTAAAAAAGTTCTTGTGTTGAAATGGCTCGTGCCAACCATACATCAGGGAAGACCTTAGGATCACAGAGTTAGGGATGCTTGCTACGAGTTTCTCTCCTTCATACTTTGAGATTCCATAAGGTGTGCTAGGCTTGGGTTTGTCCTCTGGCTTGTACAACCCCTTCTCGCCGTTGAACACATAATCGCTGGAGAGGAAGATTAATCTGCTGCCCACGCTCTGGCATGCATTCACTACATTCCTAACACCATTGATGTTTACCTTTGCTATTTCTTCCATATTCCCGAATGTGGTGCTAACTGCAGCGAGCAGAACCACCACATTTGGCTTTAGATTTGAGATACAATCTTTGGTTGCCTTTGGATTGACTATGTCCAGTTGTAGCCATTCACATCCAGCTTCCTCTGGTTTTGTTTTGTAATAAGTGGCAGCTACGTCATACCCTTGCTTCAATGCTCTTACCAGTTTTAACCCTAAGAATCCCTCGCCTCCTATCACCAGAATCCTATCCATCTTTTATTAAACACATCGGCGGCATTCTTCTCTTATGCTCGCTGGACTTATAGAGCTGGGTGACCCTCTCAAGCACCTTAGGGTCAACACTGCTGGTGTCACCAGACTCAATGGCTTCAATTGCCGCGTCCAGCTCATCATAAGTTATTCCCAGCTCTCCCTCATCTGTTTGACCATGCCACAGCCCCGCAGATGGTGACTTCTCTATTATTACATCTGGTATGCCAAGATGGCGGGCAAGTTGCCTCACCTCTCTCTTCAGCAGGTCTGCGATTGGGAGAATGTCTACTCCACCATCTCCGTATTTTGTGAAATACCCAGAGTATGCCTCACTCTTGTTATCAGTACCAACCACAAGATAGTTGAGTTTGTTGGCATAATAGTACAAAGCTACCATCCTCAATCTCGGCTTGATGTTAGCCACAGCAATTCCTATATCTGCTTCACTAAACTCTCGCCCTTCGAGTGCCTTGAACATAGCTTTAAACACTGGTGCAAGCTCTATAACCTTGTGTTGTATGTCAAATTTCTCAGCCACAAGCTTGGCATGCTTGAGGTCGTCTCCGTGGCTAAAGCAGGGCATTAGTAAGCCGAGTGTGTTGTTGGGGAATGCCTTTTTGCATAACACACCAACAACTGAGGAGTCCACCCCTCCACTCAAGCCAACCACTACTCCTTTGCACCCTGCTTGGTTTACTTGCTCTTTTACCCAATTAATGATTTTGTTCTCAATGGCTTTCATTTCCATCTTTCTCTACCTCCAACCAGTGGGCATCACCTGCCTCATGGTACTCAATCCCATGCTTCTCAAATGGTAGGTGTTTCCATACACCCATATTATCAAGGATAAACTTGCATTTCCTTAGGTTATCGAGGATTTCCATGTATGGGATGGACTTATATTGCATATGGGGCGCCACTATGAG
Organism: Candidatus Woesearchaeota archaeon; assembly: GCA_003650585.1. Lineage (GTDB taxonomy): Archaea > Nanobdellota > Nanobdellia > Woesearchaeales > B29-G15 > B29-G15. Next base: position 7,499 of record QMQS01000015.1, on the reverse strand, counting down.
GATTGCATCAAACTCATTCATGCCAGTTGGGAACTCAAATGCCTCAGCTCCAGTATGCTCTTTTATTTCGTCTGGTGTGAACAATGGGTCATTAACTCTCACCTTTATCCCCAACTTCTTGAACTCCTTAACCAAAGCGATTGTTGGGGAAAGCACTGCTACCTTAATGTCCCCAGTATAAGCAAGCCCCAATATGCCTATATTCTTAAACCCTCGTTTAGCAACTGATTTTGCCACCCTTTGTGGCTGTGAGAAGTCAGTCTCCAGAGAGGCCTTTAGTATAGTGAGCACCTCAGGGTGTTTGGCTCCCTCTAATACATACTGAGGGGCGAGTGGTATGCAGTAACCACCAGTCCCAAAACTGGGGTGGTATGTGTTAATGTTCCATTTTGTTCCTGCCAGCTTAAGTATCTCTGTCATGTTGAGGTGGGGATAAGCCAAAGAGAATTGGTTAGCAAGAGTGATGTCCACCTGTCTAAAGGCATTCTCTATGCTCTTAACAATACAGGCATGGTTGTGGTCTGTTGCCTTGAGCACAGTGTCGGATACAATCCCAAGCACCTCAGCAATAAGGTCTGTTGTGTAGGGGTCTGTACCGCCAACAACCCTTGGCAGTGTCTTGAGTGTCTTGTCTGGGGACACAAACCAATCACGCCTCGGTGCAACCCCCAGCAGTATGTCTTTGCCAACCCTAAGCCCGTGCTTCTTTGCCATAGGCAATATCAGAGTGTCAACCCGATTTGGGGTTAGCGTACTTTCAATAATAATCAATGGTGGCTCTGCTGGCTTGAACTTCTTGTAGGATGTGAACAACTTCGTCATTACATCCACCAGTATGTCATCATAGGGTTTACCCTCCCTCTCTGTTGGTATTGCAACCAAATGAACAGCCACATCCTCACATATCAGCTCTTTCCAGTCAGTTGTGGCATACATCAGCTTTGACTTAACAAGTGGGAGTGTGTCAAACCCGAGCCAAAAGTCCATATTCGGCAAGTGGCTTTTGCCTACAGTGTTTATCCTGTCCACCCTCTCCTTAATAATGTCTGTCCCGATGCAACTCACACCCTCTTTGGCAAAGTAAGCCATCGAGGAAAAACCAATATAACCCAGGCCCCAAATTCCTATCTTCTTTTCTCCACTTAGAAGTTTTTTTCTCAGTTCTGTGTGCATACCCATCACCCTGTGTTTTTCAAGACTGTTTGATAGGAGATATTTAAATTTTTCTATATTTGCGCGCTTTTTTATCATTTACATAATAAAACAAAACCAAAAATTTAATAAATCTGCGCGCTTTTTTACATTTAAAATGCTAAGAACTAACTCGGTGGTAAGGAAGAAGCAGTTGGTTTATTGTATATGCCCCCACTGTAAGACCCCAAGGGTAAAGGGCAGGGACAAAAAATGGACAATAATTAGGAGGGGGTATGAAAGGAACGGGATTGCGCGCTTTTTTTGTAGAAAATGCGGGAAATGGTTCAATGAGAGTACCGGGCTTGCAATGGAGTGGTTAAGCCGTTAGTTGGTGTTGAGTAGCTTCTCAATCAAAGCCACAACCCTCTCTGAGGCTTGGCCATCATTCTTGTAGTGCATTTTAGAAACATATTCTTTTATCTTATTCATTTGTTTGATTTTTGCGTCCTTATTTCTAAATCTATTTAGTGCCTTCTGGAAATCATTTGCAGAATTGATTTTTATAGCAGCCCCACTCTTGATATACTGCATTGAGTCACTATGTTTTCCAGAAAGCTCTAACTCAAAGACAATCTTTCCCATTAACATTGCCTCAAACCCTACAGTGGAGCCAAGCGTAATTACATATTCAGAAACACTTATGAGTTCGTAGATATTGGCATGCTTGGGCAACAGAATTAGGTTGTTTGTTTCTTTTAAACTCAATAATTTTATGATTGGAGCAAGGTTCTCATTTGGATGGGGTTTTATTAGAATTTCAAGGTCTGGGTTCTGGCGAGCGATTTCAAATACACATTTGTGAGTGTGAATATTGTTTCCTGGAGAGGCGTACAAAACTTTAGGTACCTTGGCACTTAACCCGTATTTTTTGATTATTTCATTTCTATCGAATCTTTTCTTAAATAGGATGTCAAACTTTGGGTTACCTGTTGTTTTAATAATCTCTTCAGGATAGTTACAGTAATCAACCAGTATCTTTTTAGCATAATCCCCCCAAACACACTTGATGTCTGGGAGGGGTCTCCAAATTTTGCTGGATTTATCCAAAACCTTAGGGTTTTTGATGTGGGTATGAATGCATCCAGGGTATATTAGTTCGTGTGACAAGGCAAGGGTTTTTCTTGCCTGAGCAGTTCTGGTGTTTAGCATGAACCCCTTGCCATACATGTTCTCTTCATGGTCTAGTACAAGAACCTTGTAACCCTCTTTTTCTATTATTTTTTTGGTTATTTTGGCAGTATCAGCAGCTATGTAACTCAGTGCATTGAACACAAGTTCAAGCCTTGGCAGTATCAGCTCATAGAAATTGTACCCTCTGAACACAAACAACTGCTTTATTTCTTCCTTATACTTTATTCTGTTCCATCTCTTTCTGAGTTGTTTGAAAACCCTCTCGCATTCAATGAAATGTCTTAGGGTGTAATAATCCCCAATGTAAGCCACATTCTCCAGCATGAATTCCTTAACAAATCTCTGAAGATTTGTGGTTTGTGTGAGCTTTTCATATCTCAGCACCTTCCAGCTTAGCTTTCTGTTGTCAAATCCATTAATCAAAGGGCCAAAGATCAGGTTTTCTCTCTCATTATGAGCTGAGAAACGGGTGTTGGAGAGCAATAGCACATCCCCAGCAACTCTGTTGTCCTTACCAGTCATCTTTCTAAGCAACCCAATCAAATAACGAAGAAACAAACGCACAACTAGCTCTGTTCTTATCATCTTGTGGTTGTTGTATAATGGGTTGAAGCGTCTTTTTATGTAGCTCTCCTTAATTACTCTAAGTTTTACCCCCTTTCTGTTACAGACCATCCTCGCACATTCTTTGAATGTGTGGGGAAACGTGTCTACTATCTCGAGCTCAACGCCTTCATCCACAAATTCGTCTAGTATAATTATATATGGTAATATAATGTCCAATCCTGGTGAAGAGAAGTAATATGAGGAGTAGTCTATGAAATAATTAATTAAGTAAGCATAATTTACGCCATCTATGTACAAGTACTCAGCCAAAGCGTCATAAATCTCTGAATATTTGGAAAGCCATTCAAGACTATATTTTCTTATGAGGTTATAAAGTTGGTAGCTCTTATTATTGATTTCTATACTCCCAGAATATCTCACGCTAAAATCGCAGCTTATCCTCATCTTTCACCCCACTCTCTCTGAATTATGGCTTTCAGTTTTTCCTCGGGTTTTTGATTTCCTTTTGGTACCAATAAGTATTATTGATGGCGAGAAATACCAGTTATTAAATGTTATGCCCACCTTAGATATCACGAGTAGGACCGGGTCTAGAAGAAGTCTTTGCAGAAGGAATAGTCCAAATCTAATGTTCTCGATTAATCGAGTTTTGTATGAGAACAACCCAATATTGAAAGGTCCCCCAAAAAACTGAGCAGTATGCACCCTGATTGATGAAGGGACGTGTTGTTTCAAGGCTTTTGGGCTCATAATACTGAGGTTGTGCTTATCAAGATTGGTTGCGAAGATTTTGTTTCCTGCTCTAAAGTTTGGCACTACCAATATCAACACACACCCCCTCCTTAAGCAGATTCACATGTAATTGTATCACTCTCTTGACATCATCAAAGTGCTCTATAAAACCTCTTGAGAAGACCACATCATACTCTGCTTTATGCCTAACTTGGAACTCCTGGTCAAAGAAATCTGCGTGGGTTATATTCTTAGGGTTATAGCCCAATTTGACAAAATTCTGCTTTGTTATAGCCACCCCCTCTTGGGTATACTCCACCCCATATGGCTCTAATCCCAGTGCCTTTGAAAGGTTTATTAAAACAGTACCTGGAGTGCAGCCAATCTCAATAATCTTACTCTTGGGCTTGAGATAGGGTTTTACTAAGCGCAACAGATCATTGAAATAGAAGCTTTTCGAAGCAGCACCAACAAACTTGGACAGCATCCTACCCTTAAAAGAGGCGTACTTGTTTTCCCAATCCTTCTTGGTTGTAAGCCTTTTCATCTTGATTTGAAAACATCTGCAATTTAAATAATCTTTCCATAGCCCAATAGAGAAATTCTGGCACAAATAACTTTTTAAGCACCCCAAGGGATAAGTTTTTATATATTGCTTAAATACCTGTGTTTGGTGAGGGGTATCATGATAAATCAAAAATGTAAGGTGGTTATTCTTGCCGGAGGGTTTGGTACAAGATTGAGGGAAGAGACAGAATTCCGACCAAAGCCCATGATTAAGATTGGGGGCAAACCAATAATCTGGCACATAATGAAGATATACTCATATTACGGCTACAATGATTTCATCATTGCTGCTGGCTATAAAATTGAGATGATAAAGGAGTATTTTTTGAACTTTGTACACATGAACAATGACTTCACAGTTGACCTAAGCTCTAACAAGGTTGAGCTTCTAACAAAGAATATTGAGCCATTTAGGGTGACGATTGTTGACACTGGGCTGCACACCATGACTGGTGGTAGAATAAAGCGTCTAAAGCCCTTAATAGGCAACAACCGCTTTATGGTAACCTACGGTGACGGAGTTGGGGATATAAACATTCAGAAATTGATGGAGTTTCATATAAAGAACAAGAGGTACGCCACAGTCACTGGCACAAGGCCCTCATCAAGATGGGGCGAGCTTGACATTAAAGAGAACCTTGTCATTAATTTTGAGGAGAAGCCCCAGGTGAGGAATAGTTACATCAATGGCGGGTTCTTTTTTTTTGAGCCAGAGGTGTTTGATTATATTGAGGGTGACTCCACGCAACTTGAAAAAGAGCCACTCCAGAACCTGAGCAGGGACCGCCAGCTAGCGATATACCGGCACGATGGTTTCTGGAAGGCAATGGATACCTATAAAGACATGGAGATGCTAAACAAAATGTGGGAATCCGGCCAAGCCAAATGGAAAATATGGTAGACAAAAAATTCTGGAAGGGCAAGAGGGTTTTGGTTACTGGTCACACAGGGTTCAAAGGTTGCTGGCTCACGCTCTGGCTGCACAAGCTTGGCGCGATAGTTACAGGGTTTTCTTTGGAGGAGTATCCCAATGACAGAATGTTTAGAGAGTGTGGGCTGAGCAGAATGATAAATGATGAGAGAGGGGATATTCGGAATATGGGAAGGCTTAGTGAGGTGTTTCAAAAATACAAGCCAGAGATAGTGTTTCATCTGGCTGCTCAGCCCCTAGTGAGACTCTCTTATGAGAAGCCAGTGGAAACCCTCAGCACAAATATACAGGGCACAGTGAATGTGTTGCAATGTATAAAGGATTCAAACTACACCAAAGCTGCTGTCATTATCACCTCAGACAAGTGCTACAGGAACAATGAATGGGTGTGGGGGTATCGTGAGATAGATGCATTAGGCGGTTTTGACCCTTACAGTTGTAGCAAGGCCTGTGTTGAGCTTGTAGTTGAGTGCTACAGGAATTCCTTTTTCAAACAAGCAGCCAAGAATGTTGCCACAGCTCGGGCTGGGAATGTGATTGGGGGTGGTGACTGGGCAAAAGACCGCATAATCCCTGATTGTGTGAAGGCCATCACCGCAGGGCGTCCAATTGAGATAAGAAACCCCCATGCAACAAGACCCTGGCAGCATGTCTTAGAGCCAACCTCTGGTTACCTCATGCTTGGGCAGAAATTGTTTGAGAGCAATGGCTACGATTCTGCTTGGAATTTTGGTCCTTATCCTCAGTCAATCATTACAGTGAGAGAGATGGTTGAGATATTTCTCAGAAAATGGGGAAAGGGTGAGTGGAGGGATGTTTCAAACACCATCCAACAACCACATGAGGCAAAATTACTTGCACTAGACATTTCTAAAGCGAGATTTGTGTTAAAATGGACACCCAAATTGAGTGTGGAGGAGAGCATAGAATGGACGGTTGAGTGGTATAAGAAACACTCTAAAGAGAGTAGTTACAAACTGTGTATCGAGCAGATTGAGAGATATGAAAAAAGCTAAAACCATACTAATTACTGGCGGGGCGGGCTTCATTGGCTCCAATTTAGTTCGTGGGCTTCTCAGTGAGGGTTACAGTGTAAATGTTGTGGATATTTGCGACATTGAGGGTTCAAAGATTGAGGATTTAAAGCAGAGCATCAGGTTCTTCAAACTAGACTTGCTTCAAGCCAGAGAGTTAGAGCAATTGATGCGCACTTTAAACCCTGATGCCATAATTCATCTCGCAGCCAGCATCAACTTGACCAGAGAGGCTGGCTTGGTTGAGGGGATGATGCAGAGTAACTTCCAAACCACGCTCAATCTCTATCTTGCTGCAATGAGACTAAAGGGCTTGAGGTGTGTTATCTCCTTGGGCTCAGCAGAGGAATATGGTCAAAACCATGTGCCCTTTGCTGAGTATCAAAGGGAGATGCCTGTGTCTCCTTACTCTTTGTCAAAGGTTTGCATAACTTACCTCTCTTCATATTTTCACAGGATTCATAATCTACCAACAATAATTCTGAGACCATTCAGTGTGTATGGGGAGTATCAAACCAACAAGCAATTTGTGCCATTTGTGATAAGTAAGTGCCTCAGAAACGAGCCTGTTGAGCTAACTGCAGGGGAACAAACCAGAGACTTTGTTTATGTTGGTGATCTGGTTGAGGCAATGCTTATGGCAATCGAAAACCCAGAGGATGCATTGGGTGAGGTGATAAACATCTGCACTGGTAGGGAGATTAGCATCAGGGAGGCAGCGCTTGTGATTAAAAGGGTGACTGGCTCTACATCTGAGCTGAGGTTTGGTGCCTTACCCTATCGTAGTGGTGAGAGCATGCATTTCTTTGGTGCAAACAAAAAGGCCAGGTTGCTTATTGGTTGGTCGCCCAGGCACACATTCGAGCAAGGTATTAAGAAGACAGTGGAATGGTACAAGAGAGCGGGGTTTAGCTAAGGTTTTAGTGCGAGATACTGCTGAGCGATTTTATCCCAATCAAACAAAATTTTTGCCTTTTTGATTAGCTTTCTGGAGTCCTTTTCCTTGTTAACCCTTCTACAGAAATTGTGTATGCTATTCGCTGCCATCTCAGCGTCTTTATTGAAATCAACTATTAGCCCGCATCCAAGCTTCTTCAGTATGTGTTGGTATACTGGTAGTGGTGAGAGTATCGGCACCAACCCGTTTGATACTGCCTCACTGAGCACCAATGGAAACCCCTCGTAGTTGCTTGCAGAAATGAAAAAATCAAAGTGCTTGTAGATACTTAGCAAAACCACATGGGATATCCCTCTTAGTATTGTCACCCCTTGTATCCCTTTTGTTTCTATAAGGCTTTCTATGGCTTTTGTTGACTCGTTCATGTGGGGTATGAGGTATAGAT
>QMQS01000014.1 GCA_003650585.1 Candidatus Woesearchaeota archaeon | reverse complement strand
TTGATAGCAGAGGCACCCTCACTAAACCCAGTTCTAATCCTGTACCTTAAGAATGGTTTCAGAATTTGTGGGTTTAACGATAGGTATTATTCCAATGATGGCAAGGAGATTGCCTTATTCTTGTCTTATGACTTTTGAGTGTGCATAAAAGAATTCACAACAAAAAGAAAAGGATTAGGGTTGTGGGTATACAAAGTTAGTCTTTGCTACTCTAATCCACATCTCTGTGAGTGTCTTTCTGAGCTCTGTATAATAGTGCTCATACTCTGCCCTGCTTGGCATCACCGGGTTTCCATGTGAACTCAACACAATGAACTCTCTCTCGTTCTGAAGCACTCTCATATTGCCAAGCCCGAAAAACTCTCCTGAATGTAGATAGAAACTCTTAACAAAACCTGCATATCTCTGCCTCATCCCCCAGTTTCTTAGCACTTCACTTGCTTCTGGCTCTGAAAGCATATGTCGAACCCGTAAGAGAAGAGCCATGGTCCTGGGATTTGCACCCTCCCAATCGACTTGAGGGAACATAAAACCAATTTGGCAATACCCCTTATCAACAGCTTCAGGTCTAAAGTTAACAGATAATATTGCCTCCAAAACACCCTCCTCACCAAAGGTCTTTACCATCTCTTCAAACTCTTCGATTCTAGAATGATAGCTGTCAAGCATCTCCTCATGCTTCACTTCATATTGTGACCTCGCATGAATCACATCAACATTACTTGGCTCATAAGCGAGCACAATGCTAGAGTGCCTCCTCACCTGATTCAACTTACCTGTAACCGTAGGAAGCTCAAGTTCAAGTGCTTCAATCGCATCAAGTTTATCTTCAAGCGTCTTCAGCTTCAAAACCATCACAAATCACCCCAAAGACCTTTTGTCAAGAGGGAGAATAAAAACCAGTTTATAAAACTTTTTATTTTTACCACTTTAACATGATTAAGTTAATCGGCTACCTTAATAAATTGACTGAGAAATTCTGAAATCTCTTGCTGTTTGTCTTCTGCTGTGTGTATTGAAAGAAACACCCCGCTTATCTAGTTCGTGTCCTGCTCTAAATCAACCTCTGCCATCTGAGGAATGTGCCTTCTATCAAGCTTTATGATTCTTAGTGCCATGCCAATTGTTTACCAACAGATACATAAAATTATGTTAAGATATAGCCCCGTAGCTCACGCTCCAATTCGTGAAAGTTTGGCAACATCTCTGCCAGTTTTGCCTTAAACCTTGGCGAGTGATTTAGTTCGAAGACATGAGCAATCTCATGGTAAACAATGAACTCACGCAAGTGCTCGGGGAGTGCTGTGAGCAAACTGTTGAACACAATCCTCCTACGATGAGTGCAGTATCCCCATCTACGCCCACAGTGCCTCACCTCCACCTGCCTTATTCCAAACCTCTTGAAGAGGTGTGCTTTAGAATTAATATACTTCAAACTTCTCTCTTTGAACCACTCCAGCACCACATCCCTAAGCCCAAGAATGTCATCATGATACACAACCATCTCTTTGCCAATCAACTCAACCCTGGTATCTTCTGCCTCAACAAACACAACCTTATAGTAATCCCCATTGTATAACACCTTACCCTGGTTGAAAATAGGCTTCTTATGCAAGAACCTTTGGTAGGCTCTCTCAAGCCACTTGCTATGTTCCAAGAGAAACCTCTCCACATTGGTGTGCCTTGGCAACCTAAGCACGCATTCTTTTTTGCTGAGAAACCTCACAGAGGCATACCTTCTTGCATTGCTTTTGACAACCCTACACTCAACGCTAAGGTCGTTTAACTTAATCTTCATTTAGAAACAAAAGAAAAAGGGATTGGTTATTAAACCTTACTAACTCTGGTTAACTACTCTGTCCACAGTTTTTGCTGCTGAAAGTGTATTATCAATCAATTCAGCAACTGCCAACCAGTCAGATTGAGGCATATCTCTCTTTAGTTTGATGGCTACACAAGCTGTATCAGAAGGTGAAGAATCATGTGAGCAGTAAGCCACTCTACCAACCACCTTACCAAACCACGAAAAATCAAAATTAAGTTCAATAGGCATATGCTCATTAGCAAAATCCACAAATGCCAATCTTTCATTAACATAAAACACATGCAAAGCTCTTGTTCCTGTACCAGGAGATTCGGTGCGAGCATACTCCACTTTGCTCCTTAAATCACCACTCATTAACTTGTGCTTTAATACATCAGAAGATGTCACAACTTTTTCTGTCACCCTATATGCGTCTAAGGTATCCAATAATCTGCTGAGGAAATCCCGAGCATCCTGTTTGGGCACCTCCAGTGAGAACTCCAAAGGATACTCCCTCTTTTTAATTGAAGCACTTGCCTTTACTTTTCCATCAACTCTCAAATGTATTTGAGGGTTGTCCATTACAATCTCTCTTGCATAACAATGGGCAGCTATACGCTCAGGGTTCTGCTTTAATATTACCTCTAATGAATCTGGTTGAGCCGAAATTTGTGAATCCAGGATGGAGGATAAGTCCTCACACAACCTATATGCCCTACCAACAATACCAACATAATGGGCCAAACCACTAAAATTGCATCTATGTCTCATTTGCTTTTACAAAAGATAGGGTATTTATAAAATTTTGACATTATTATTCTAGAATAACAACAAACTAATCCTCAATCATCTCAATCTCTATGTTGAGTCCATCTGGGATGGGTATCCTCATCACGAGGCGCAATGCCCTCTCGTCCATACCCAAATCTATAAGACGCTTGTGAACACGCATCTCAAACTTGTCCCAAGTTGCAGTGCCCTCACCGTCAGGGCTCTTTCTAGTGGTAATACGCAACTTCTTTGTAGGAAGAGGAATAGGACCACGCATCTCAACCCCAGTCTTCTCCACAATAGCTCGAATCTCATTACAAACTTGATTAATCTTATCAATGTCAATACTGCTCAACTTAATTCTTGCTTTTGGCATTTTTTCTGTAAACAATAAAGGGGTTTAAATGCATGGCAAACTCAGTTTAACCATGCAAAATAAAAAAATTATTTTTTGGATATGTCCTTTGCCACAAGGTCTATGCACATCCCTGCTGCAACTGTCTGCCCAGAGTCACGCACAGCAAACCTTGCCATGTGTGGTATGTCCTTCTGCCTCTCAATCACTAAAGGCCTAACCGGCTTAACCTTGACTATTGCTGCATCACCGTTCTTGATGAAGTCTGGGTTCTCTGCAATTGTCTCACCAGTAGCAGGATTGAGCTTTTTCTCGATTGCTGTTATCTGGCATGCCACTTGAGCCGTGTGTACGTGGAACACTGGTGTGTAGCCCACTGTAATAACAGTCGGATGGTTCAACACAACAATCTGTGCTGTGAACTCGGTCGCGATAGTGGGTGGGTTGTCAACATGACCAACCACATCACCCCTTGCAATGTCGTTCTTGCCAAAGCCACGCACGTTAAACCCAATGTTATCACCAGGGATTGCCTCCTTCATCTGCTCGTGGTGCATCTCTATACTCTTAACTTCACCCACCACGCCTTTACCTTCTCTTGCTGGCACTGCTATAATCTTATCACCAACCTTGAGCCTGCCTGTCTCCACTCTACCAACAGGCACCACACCTATACCAGTTATGTTGTACACATCCTGGATAGGCAAGCGTAGTGGCAAATCAACTGGCTTCTCTGGCTCCTTGAGATTGTCAATTGCTTGGATGAGTGTTGGACCATCGAACCAGTCAAGCTTACCCTTCTCAACTATGTTGTCACCGTACAACCCTGAGATTGGGATAAACTGCACATTCTCCAGTTTGTAGCCAACCTTCTTCAAAAGCTCCTCAACCTGGTTCTTCACCTGCTCGAACGCTGCCTTGTCGTAGTTCTTCATGTCCATCTTGTTGATGGCAACTATCAACTGGTTTACGCCAAGTGTTCTAGCAAGGAACACGTGCTCCTTGGTCTGTGCCATCACACCGTCGTTCGCAGCCACAACAAGCACACCAGCATCTGCCTGTGCTGCACCTGTAATCATGTTCTTAATGAAATCCCTGTGTCCTGGAGCATCAATTATTGTAAAGTAATACTTCTCTGTCTCGAATCTCTTGTGAGCGAGGTCTATTGTCAAGCCCCTCTCTCGCTCCTCTTTCAGGTTGTCCATGACAAAGGCAAACTCAAAACCGTCCTTGCCGAGTTCCTTTGCCTTCTCCTTGAGTTTCTTCAGCACTTGCTCGTCTATGTTTTTGGTGTCATAAAGCAGCCTTCCTACTGTTGTAGATTTACCGTGATCAACGTGTCCGATAAACACCAAGTTTAAGTGTGGTTTTTTGTCAGCCATTTTTATTACCCCTCCTAATTATTCCTTATATGGGTTTTTGCAATTATATTTAAATCTTATTGTTTTTAAATGCTATTCAGAGGGATTATTTAAACCTTTCCTTTCCCTCAATTGCTTCACTACCTCCTCTTGTAGATTGCCCGGCACCCTTTCAAACATCTGGTCAATAAGGTACTGGGTACCGCGACCATTTGTGGCTGACCTCAGGTCTGAACTCAAACCAAACATCTCAGCCACGGGCATCTTGGCTTTCACTGATACCATTTCACCCTTCTGCTCCATATCCAGCAACTGCCCCCTCCTGTTCTGAACGAGCTTAGAGAGCTCACCCATATATTCTGCCGGTGCATCGAACTGGAGCAACTGTAGTGGCTCGAGCAACACTGGTCCACCTGTCATGATTGCCGCTTTAATGCCATCTCTCACTGCAGGAATAACTTGAGAGGGACCTCTATGGATGGCATCCTCGTGCAACTTCACATCTGTTAATATAACCTTACACTTTGTACACGGTTCCTTTACCATTGGACCATTCTTCATCACATCCTCAAACGCGTCGAGGGTCATGTCTATAACCTCACCAATGTGCACAATACCCCTTGTCATATCTATAAACAGATTCCCACCAAAGATTTCCTTCACACGCTTTGCCTCCTCTGGGTCAAGCCCTGCCTCCTTCAATTGGTTTATGAGCTCAAGGTCCTTTTTCTTCACACGCCTCTCAGATATCTTACCCTTCCTTATTGCCTGGTAAACACTCTCCTCAAGGGGTACAACCTTTATGTAGAACTTGTTGTGCTTGTTTGGGGACTTGCCCTCTTGCACTGGTGACTCCTTGGTAACTGTCTCTCTGTACACAACGATCGGTGAAGAGGTCTTCACATCTATGCCCTTGTTCGTCCTAATCCTATTCTCAATAACCTCCAAGTGGAGTTCACCCATACCGCTAATCAAATGCTCTCCTGTCTCCTCATTAATCTCTACTGTGAGCGTGGGGTCCTCCTTGTTAACCTGCTTGAGCACCTCTACGAGCTTTGGCAGGTCAGAGGGTTTCTTGGCTTCTATCGCTTTTGTAATAACTGGTTCAAATATATGCTTTATCTCTTCAAATGGCTCCATATCTGGATTTGAGCTCACTGTCTCACCAGAGAACACATCCTTGAGACCCACCAAACCAATAATATTACCTGCTGGCACTGAATCCACTGGCTCACGCTTGGGACCATTATAAATAGAAACCTGTTGCACACGCACCTGCCTCTTGCCCAGTATTTGGTGGACCTCATCCCCTTGGTGTACAGTACCAGAGAAGAGACGCCCTGCTGCAACCTCACCAGCATGCTTATCCACAACTATCTTTGTACACACAAACGCAATCTCACCATTTGGGTCACAGTTAATCAGCGCCTTCCCTATTGATGAGTCCAAATCCCCATGCCAAATCCGCGGAATCCTGTATTTCTGGGCTTTAACAGGATCAGGGTGATGCCTAATGACCATATCCAACACAATCCGATGTAGGGGTGCCTTTTTGGCCAGCTCTTTGTAGGTGTCGTTCTGATATGCCTCAATAACATGCTTAAAAGAGAGTCCGTGCTTCTGCATATAGGGCAAACTCAAAGCCCAGTTGTGGAAAGCAGACCCGAAAGCAACTGAACCATTATTAACCTTAACAATCCAGTCGTCAACAAACTCTGGCTCTGCAATATCCTTAATGAGTTTGTTCACATGGTTGATTATCTTCACAAACCTCTCCTGCATTGCCTCTGGGGTTAACTTAAGCTCCTTGATTAACCTGTCAACCTTGTTTATAAACAGCACTGGCTTAACCCTCTCCTTTAAACTCTGCCTGAGCACTGTCTCTGTTTGGGGCATCACTCCCTCAACAGCACACACCACAACTATAGCACCATCTACAGCCCTCATTGCTCTTGTGACATCCCCGCTAAAATCAACGTGCCCAGGGGTATCAATGAGGTTTATCAAGTAATCCTCACCATCGAGGTTGTGTACCATCGAGACATTAGCAGCATCTATGGTTATACCCCGAGCTTGCTCATCCTCATGAAAATCTAAAGCTAGCTGCTGACCAGCAAGTTGCTCAGATATCATCCCAGCTCCTGCAAGCAGATTGTCTGAGAACGTTGTCTTACCATGGTCTATATGAGCCACTACACCTATATTCCTAATTCTCTCAGGTTGCTTCATCAAACGCTTGATTTTCTCTATTCTTGTCTCACCCATAATAAACCACCCTCACTTCACATGCTTCTCATGCACTGTTGGGTAATCGTAAATCTCATTCGGGCTAAACCACAGCTCGATTTCATGCTCTGCCTCCTCAGGAGTGCCAGAGGCGTGGATTAGGTTTCTACCACCAAACCCGCGCTTTGTGGCGTAGCCCATGCTGATTGTGGAGTAATCACCCCTAATAGTGCCTGGTTCTGCTTTATGAGGTGATGTATGCCCAACCATCTTTCTGACTATTTTAACAGCATGAACTCCCTCAAGCACCATTGCAATCACAGGTGCCTCGGTTGTGAACCTTATCAAATCCTCATGGGCTCGTTTACCCAGTTCTTCTGGAGACTCTTCTGCTGAAATCCCGAGTTCCTTCCAATCCTCAAGTGTTTTCCTGCCAATAATAGGGATAAGGTCTTCTGGATAGTGCTTGCGGGCAAACTCCTCTGTAACCCAAATCATCTTCAGCCCCACAATCTTTAGCCCTGCCCTCTCAAACCTGTGTATTATCTCGCCAACCAAAGCCCTTTGCACTGCATCTGGTTTAAGTAGCACAAGTGTCCGCTCTATCATTTTTTAACACCCTTTTGAGCCCACTCCACCTTAGTGGGTTTTCTCTTGAGTTTGAGCATGTTCTTTTCACATTTTGAACTGCAAAAATAAAAGATTTTACCAGAGGCCTTCACATACATTGTACCTGTGCCTTCAGGTATCCTCTTGTTGCAAAAACTGCATCTCATTTTTACCTTCCTCTGGATTTGAGGTTCTTAGCCTCTATTTCTGTCTCGCGCAGCATGAGTATATCGCCCACTCTCACTGGACCCTTAACATTTCTCCTTATAATCTTACCCCTGTCCCTGCCAGCAAGCACCTTCACTCTAACCTGTATTGCTTCCCCTCTAGAGCCTGTTCTGCCCACTATCTCCTCTACCCTTGAAGGAAAACTCTCCATGTGTGGGGCTTCATCTTTAGACCCCTTGTGTTTTGGTTTGTCTTGTTGCTGTGTTTCAGATGCCATTTTCCCTACTTAGACATCTCTTCTATCTTTTTTACTAATTCAGCTAGGGCTTGCTTTGCATCACCTGGCTCCACAACTGCTGCACTCGCTGTTGGAACTGTTATACCTGTTGCCACACCCAACTCCTCCTCGCTTTTAACCTTAACAATCGGTACTTTCTTCTCTTTTGCAAGCAAAGGTAGATGCATTATCACCTCTGGCGGCTGAACATCTGCTGCAATGACCACAAGCTTAGCTTCGCCACGCTCGAGTGCTTTGGTGACCTCATTCGTGCCCTTTCTCACCTTACCTGTGCCCTTAGCAACCTCAAGCATCTCAAACAATTTCTCATTCAAATCATCCGGGAGTTCTACGACCTCCATCTTCAACACCCTCCATATATTGAGGTAACTGAGAAGTTACCCTCATTCAGGTCTTACGACCATCATAAATCCTTGGATATGCAGAGAAATCAGGTGGCATTTATAAACTTTTTGTGCTCACTCTACCAGAGATGCCCAAGTCTTTGTCTCTCCATATTTGTAGTTTATGCGAACCTTTACTCTGTCACCCTCACGCACGCGTCGTCCTCTAACCGAATCCAGGTACATTGTCATGGGGGTGCATAAGGTATCAAACATACCTGTCTTGTAACCCCCTGGATGAATCAACTCTGTGGTCGCCACAAGTTTGTTAGGTAAGCCAGCAGTATCTACCTCAAACTCAACCACTGTGTCTACGCCATCCCGCTCTATGCTTCTCACCTCAACCTCATCATATACAACCCCATCTGAGGAGAGGGGTATTATTGCTTGTTTTCCCTCATGCTCAACCCTGCCCCACAGTTCCACTTTAGACACTGCTTTCTCTGGAAGGAATCGGCACTCTGGATTGGCATACTGCCTCAGGTGTTTTATAACCTCTACCAGTGGCTCATTGAGCAATCCAGTAATAACCAGCTCTGCCACAATATAGTCAAGCCTCTTTGCTGGCTTGAATTTTGCTGCATTAACAATATGCACCTCTACCATATCCTCAAACCCAAGCTCTTTTGCCACACGCTCAAGAAACTTTCTGTAGACACCCATGGATTCTACAAGATACAAGTAACCGCCTCCAGCATTGAGAAAACTCCAGCCGAGGATTCCAGTGCCAGCCCCAGCATCTATGCCGACTGCACCCTCAGGGGTGGTCTTATCTATTATCTCCATTAAAGATAGAGTCCTTGGCTTATCCCTAAAACAGGCAACACCCACCAAATGCTCTTCCAATCTTTGAGAGTAAGGCACGCTTGATGAGCTAGCCCACTTCACCAAATCAGACACAATGTCATATAACTCCTCAACACTGTGCTTCCCCATCTTTTATTACCCAACCCTATAGCCCCTCAATCTTAAATCAAACTCATCCCATTTACTGCCGAGTTGCCTCCTCATCTCGGGTTCAACAGAGTCAAATTTCTTACCTTTAATGACCAAGTCCCTAACCTCTCTTCTCACAAAATCGTAGTCTAAGTAACCCCATTTCAAACCCTTAACCAACTCACTAGTGAGGTGACACTCCATTTGCTTGGGCTGATAAAGCTTGCCCTCTTTATCCACATAAACAATCTGTAGATTGCCTCCAACACCCACATTTCTGGCAGCAGAGGCATTGACTGCCCCAATAAGCTTAACAAGCCCATCTTCAGGTGATATTCTCTCTCTCTGATCAGGAGTCAAGTTATCAACATACTCTGCTAGCACAGCGTCAGAGATATCCGCACCAATTCCAATACTATAGTACACCTGTGGAATGCGCCTCCTAGCATAATAATTGCTATCCATAACATAAATCTCAAACCTTCCACTCTCTATTCGCCCCATAAGCAACGCAATCGAATTCCAGAGGTTGAACTGCTCAATAGCTTGAACCATCTTTGAGAATATTCCATAATCAAAAGGGATATGCTCATGTCCGCCTCCCTGTGTTGCACAAGT
This sequence comes from Candidatus Woesearchaeota archaeon, assembly GCA_003650585.1. Taxonomy (GTDB): domain Archaea; phylum Nanobdellota; class Nanobdellia; order Woesearchaeales; family B29-G15; genus B29-G15. The sequence goes on along the minus strand of QMQS01000014.1, from coordinate 4,421 downwards.
TTCCTTTCCAGTTAGGAATTCTTCAAGTGTAACCCCAAAGTTTTTTGCTAATACCTCTCTTCTTTTGTTATTAATTACTCTGGGTACCTGCTCGTTTAGCCATTCAAATAGTCGATCTGGTTGGGCTTTATCTGCATTTTCACTAAGCATATCAAGAAGCTCCTTCAATATAACAGAAGTACCGGAGATACCAATAATCCATCCACCAATCTGAGTAATCTTTTGCCCTGTATACGCCTTCCGAGTAGCGTAGACCTCTTGCTCATCCGCAACCATGGCGCCTCCATTGGCAAACCTCATTGCATTAACCACAGTCATACTCCTTAGGAATAAACTCTGATTTAAAAACTTTACCATCTATAAGTAACAAATAATAAATATACAAAAACTATTTAAATCAATCTGGAACACCAAGCTCTGTGAAAGATGTGGGTAGTGGCTTACCTGAATTTCACCAAGCAAGAAATATGGAGGCCGAAAAATGGGAGTTTACAAATACATTCGCGAACTCTGGAAAAGACCTAGTTCTAATTTAAGCCAGTTGATGAGGGAGCGTTATATACAATGGCGAAGAGAGCCAGCCACAATACGCATTGAGAGGCCAACAAGGTTAGACCGGGCAAGGTCACTTGGCTACAAAGCAAAACCAGGCATAATAGTAGTACGCCAGCGTGTAATACGCGGTGGGAGGCAGCGCCCAAAATTCCGAGCTGGGCGTCGCTCAAAGGCAATGCGCCGAAAGAAAATAGTTGCCAAGAGTTACCAGTGGATATGTGAGGAGCGTGCTGCCAGAAAATACCCAAACTGCGAGGTGCTCAACTCATACTATGTTGGTAGGGACGGCAAATACATCTGGTATGAGGTTATCCTGGTAGATAGGGCACACCCAGCAATCAAGACAGACAAAGAGCTTTCATGGATAACCAGCAACAAGCATCGTGGTAGGGTGTTTCGTGGCAAAACATCAGCAGCGAGAAGAAGCGGCAAGTAACCTCAAAGCCCTAAACCCTCTATTATTTTCTTTCCATCAAACAGCTCCACATCTTCGTAGTTCTGTCCAGTACCAAGCAGCCAAATAGGCTTGCCAGTAACATAAGCAATAGACAATGCAGTGCCACCCTTATCATCCACATCCACCTTTGTGAGCACTATTCCGTCAATGCCTATTCCCTCATCATACTGATTTGCTTGCTCAATGCAATCGTTTCCAGTTATTGCTTCACCCACATACAGCACAACATCAGGGCTAACCACCCTCTTAATCTTTTTGAGTTCATCCATTAGGTTGCGGTTGGTGTGCATTCTCCCAGCAGTGTCGATCAGCACAACATCTATCCCGTGAACTTTCGCATAAGTAACCCCATCATATGCCACAGCAGCAGGGTCTGCCCCATAATCATGCTTTATCACCTTAACATTTAAGCGTCTGGCATGCTCCTCGAGTTGTTGAATGGCTGCTGCCCTAAAGGTGTCAGATGCCACCATAACGCACTTTTTGCCTTTGTCAAGGAAGAGCTTGCATATCTTTGCTATCGTAGTGGTCTTTCCAGAGCCATTCACACCCACAAAGAGTATTACAAATGGCTTCTTTCGCCCAATCATTTTAACCAAATCAGGAACCTCAAACCCCAACACATCCATGAGTGATTCTCTCAAGCACCTTCTAAGCTCTTGCTCAATGTTTCGCCTTGGTAAGGGTTTATCAACCAACTTTGCTTTTAGGTCCTCTTTAATCTTATCCACAACCTTAGAAGCAACATTGTTCTGTAACAAACTCAACTCAATCTCAGTGAATAATTGCTCGAATTTCTCTTCAGAAAGTTTGGTTTTGGTGAAAACCCTTGTTATCCTTCTTCTTAATCCTTGTTCTTGAACCTCCTCTTTGCTTTCCTGGATTGTCTCCTCTGCCTCTTCCAGGGGTAATTGCTTCTCCTCTGCCTCCTCTGAAACCCTCCTTGCAAACCTCCCAAGCACACTCCCCAATTGCTTCCTGAGGCTATTAAACATATTTCTCCAATTCCTCCTCCAATTGTATCTCCACTTCACCTAGTTGCTGGATTATCCTTGCAACCTCTGCCTTGTGGGCCTCAACATCCATCAGCCGCTTATTGAGTAGTTTCTTCGTTTCATCTATTGTTTTCCTAGCACAGACCCCCTCACCCACAGTCAACACAGCCTCCTTGTTATCCTTGAGCACCCCTTGAATGAATATCCCTGAGGCAATCGGTACAAGTATTTTCTTATCGGTCGGAGTCTTCTTCAAATCCTCCAAGGCCTGGATAACCCCACTTATCTCTGCACTCTTCTCGTTCAACTCCTGAAAAAAATTGTTGAATTGCTTCAACTGTTCCTCAATCTGCTGATATTGTACCAGTTTTTGTTTAACCTTTTCTTCCATTCTTACCTCCCGGCAAACCTTTAATTACCCTCAAACCCTCTTGTATTGCTGTGAGTTCAGCACCTCTAGTCAGCTCCCCTACGACAACGCCATTCTTATTAGCTACTACCCCTATGCTAACATATGGGTTGCCTTGGTTGACACTCGCCCTGGTGAACCTCACTCCAAAAGTCTTTTCCAATTGGATGAGCTCCCTTTCACTTATATCTGGATGCACCAGAGCCCCTTTTGAGCCCACAACCATAAGGGAGCCGATTGTGTTGAGCAGGAGTACACTCCTTTTAATAACCTTTTCTCCAAGTGCATCGCCAATTGCTTTTATCTCATCATCTGTATAGTTGTGCCCTGCCACAGCTACCCCATTGCCAACAGCAATATTATTGCCCAAAGCGGTTTGCTCTGTGTCTATTACCTCTACCCTAATCCCTGACTTCTTAAGGTAAGCAATCTCCTTATCAAATGCAATCCCTGGCACAAGTAGCCGATCCTTGTAACCAACACAGAGCGCCCCAATTAACTCTGTTCCAGCAATATTGCTACAGATGACCGGCACACCAAGTGTCTCACCAACCAGTGCCCTCAATCGTTTGGGTGTGGCTTTGGGCATTACGCAGTATTTGTCAGTGGCAACACAGTACAGCCCAATGTTTGGGTTTTTGAAATATGATGTGAGCAGTATCTTCATGGTTTTTGAAAAAGAGGGGGTTTTTAAAAAGTTTGTTGTAAGCCAAAAACCTACTTGAGGAGCTTTATCTGAATCTCGCCAAAGTGCTCCTTTTGCAGGAGGTCTATCTTTCGCTCATCTATATGGGAGAGGTGCAACAATGGTACAAATGTCTGAATGACATCCTCTTTGTTATTCGAGGGTATAAGCTGAGAGAAGGTCAATTTTTTTGACTTGTTCTTAGAGAAGAAGCTCTTTATCTTTTCATATATTTCCCTTATAACCTCAGTGATGTCTCTCCTCTTCTCAGGAACCTTCACCTTTGGGGCTTTCATCTCTCGCAGGACCTTCCGCTCATGCACCTCTAATGCCTTTTGAAGTGCCTCAACCAAATCGTAGACACTAACCTTCCTCTTCCTTGGCTGTGGGGTCCTCGGAAGAAGCATTGGTTGTTCAGGAGGGGGCTCTGTTGCTATTACCCCTGTACCCTGAGCCCAATCCCTCTCTAAATCACTATAAAAATCAGCAATGAATTCATCCTCTGGACGTTGGGTTTCAGCTATCAAGCGGTCAAACTCAAGCAAATCCTCATCCACAAGCTTCACTGATTTCAATCTCAACAGAAAAGAGGCGGCAATTAAGACCTTCCCACTGATAAAGAAGTCAAACTCCTTCATTTTCCTTATGAGTTGAATATACTTGTTTGCAAGCAGAGAAACATCTATGTCCCATGGGTCCATGTTGTATTCTTTAATAACCTGAAAGATTAGGGTTTTCCAGGATACAGTGTCCTTGCTCATGAGAATGCTGAATATCTTATCCTGCATTTATGAGACAAGAAGATGTGTTGTATTTAAATTTGTTGGTATTAATAGGAAAGCCTCCAATCACGATTCTGAAGTATAGCCCCTATGCTTTGCCAATCTAAAGATAAATTCTGACAAAAATTCAGCAAAAACGGAAAAATACTTGATAAGTTTTAAAATCCGGAGAACCATAATAGAAGCCATGATCAATAACGAGAACAGAAGGTTTGATGCATGGGACAAGTCCTTTTGGGAGAGGATTACGAATGCCTCATGCTGCTATGAATTGAGTGAAGAAGAAAAGAGGAGCTTGGAGAGTATTGAGCGTTGCCTAAACCAAGAGGCATACCAAGACCGTAGAACATTGCTTTGCCATCTCTCATATCTCAACTCTCTCATTAATAAGCTAAGGAATATCAGAAGAGAGGAGAACCACATTTGTCCAAACAATGTGGTGCTTGAGTTTGAGATATCGAGGGTGGATTTGCTTAGCAAAAGGTTGATTGAGAAATTAGAAAATACCAAGGAGAATCAGGCATAGTTTGAAGGAAAG
>QMQS01000013.1 GCA_003650585.1 Candidatus Woesearchaeota archaeon | reverse complement strand
TTTCTATACCAGTGCTCTTTGGGTTTTCTGAACAAAGGGTAATTGTTCTCGTTCAATGAGCTAATAAGAGGTTTTATGTCTTTCACCTCAATTTGGAGGTTTATTCCCCTTCCAAATGGGTATTCTAATTCCCCTGTCTTCCAATTTTTATTTGCCTCCTCAATCATTATTTGACTCCCTTGTAAAGAAAGAAAGGCAAACCTCTCTCTTGTATATTCTATTTTGAAACCGAGAATTTTTGTATAAAATTCTAAGCTTAGCTCAAAATTTGATACACTCAGCTCTGGGATTAGCTTATTGAATTTCATAACGATTCAGATAAAAGCAATGGATTATAAAACTTGCCCTGTAACCTATGGATAGTGCTGGATGGGATAATCCCTCTTTGAGCTCCTCACTTACGGTTTTCCCATAAATTTTATAAACCTCTTTTCTTCACTAAAGAAGGATGAATAATAGGACACTTAAAGTGTCGGATTTTGCCACTGCTTTAGATTTAGAGATAGTTAAGAATCCTTATCGCTTTCTTGGCTTGCCTCAGGGTGCCCCTATTGAGGATGTGAGAAGGAGTTATATCCGATTAGCAAAATTATACCACCCCGATTTGGTTAACCCAAGCCTATCAGGCAAGAATCTGCCACAACTCTATTCCCAGAGTGACTTAGAAGCAGCGGGCATTGAGTGTTCGATTGAGGAGCTCATAGAGCATCTAACGCGTGCCTTTGAAGACGAGGAGAAGGCAGAAGCTCTGGAACGGATTCGGCTGTTGGCACATAAAAAGATGGTAGAAATCAACAGAGCATATTATGAGATTAAATCCAGGTATGACCCTGAGAGGTGGAACCAACTTTTTGGCTATGATTTTGAACCAGTCTTCAATGAAGAGGAAGAGGAGTGGGACAGGGTTGTGCATTTAGAAGGGCGTGGTAAGATTGTGGTTTACCCAAATCATTATGAATTCTGGGTGGCAGGGCCTTACTTATCTTTTGATTATGGGCCTGATGATGACCACCCTTGGGAGGATTGGTATTTCAGGCACGAGTTAAATTTGAAGCACATGTTTGCCCATATCGAATTACGAGAAGGGAAGCCATTGAGCGGGATACTGTTAGAGCCTCTTTTTGATTGCTTCGGTTTGGATGAATCCCAATCGCAGAGATTAATTGAGTTGCTGTGTGAAGGAAAATCAACTGAGGAGGTTATGGATGAGCTTGGAATACCACACGAAAACAAAATAAACTTCCGAGAGGATTGGGATGGGTGGTTGTATAGCCTAAAATTTAGGAGACAGATTAATGAAATCACCACTCTCATGAGAGAACCTACTAGGCATGAAAATGGGATAGAGCTAATTGTGGAAGAGGATGGGTTAACATTGAAAGATTTCGACGAATCAAGGTTTAGCGAGGCAGACTATATGTTGTTTTTGACCTTGGCATATGGGCCTTTAATGCCAAGACCGAAAACCGACACTAGAGACTCTGGCGAGGCATTGAGGGGTGAGTGAGATTGAGCAGCTTTAGATACAGCATAGGGAAGTGTGTGATTGGTGGAGTTTTGGCGATTGCAACTGGGTTTTCTGCCATTGGGATTTATGCTAGGATTTGGGAAGCCAGACAACCAACCAGGTTGATAGAAGGGGCAAGGGTTGTATCAATTGAGCCGTACTCCTTCTACAATGACCTCCATTGGAATGCGAAGGGTTACAGAATAAAGGTGGAAGGCTTAGAATTGATGATTGACTTCCCAGAAAGGGCATGGGATAAGACTGTGCAGGTTGGGGATAGCGTGGATTTGATTGTTAGGAAAAGCTTTCCGTTGTTTGGAGATGAGTACGACGGGCTCAGAATAGATGACCATGAATGAAGTTTTGTACCTTCAAATTGGTTTGAAGTCAACAATAGGTTTATATAAGTGATTTTCCTTCTAACTTTATCCTATGTTTAACATTAGAGAAGGTGACTTCGGATGAATAAGAAAATCTTGACATTTGCAATCCTACTCTTGGTTGTTGCGGGCGTGGGTGCCACAGCAGCAATCTTGTTTATGTTCCCTTATAAGCCCACCGAGCCCCCAGCAGCTGATGACACTAACGCCAATACACAAGGCGTCCAGCAAGTTGTCCGAGCAAACAACCAGTTTGCGTTTGAGTTATACTCAGAACTGGTTAAATCCCACGAGGATAACCTCTTCTTTTCACCTTACAGTGTTTCTGCAGCATTAGCCATCACCTATGAGGGTGCTAGAAGCACCACAGCAGACGAGATGAGGGCTGTGTTGCACTTCCCAGATTTGGCTATCTTGAGGCCCAATTTTGCTGCAATTTACAACGAGCTCAACAAGGGCAACCAGGAGTATGAGCTAAGAACGGGCAATGCTCTCTGGGTGCAGCAGGACTTTCCATTACTTGAGGATTATACGAGCACAGTAGAGAGGTACTATGGAGCCAAAGCAGCTAACCTAGACTTTGTCCATGAAACAGAGAAATCCAGACAAACAATTAATAGCTTCATTGAGGAGCAGACCAATGGCAGGATTAGGGAGCTAATACCCCAAGGCTATCTTGATGTTATGACACGCTTAGTCATCACAAATGCCATCTACTTTAAGGGAAATTGGCAATGGGAGTTTAACCGTAAAGAAACGAGAAAAATGGACTTTAAGGTATCCCCGGAAAAAACAGTGAAAGTGGATATGATGCACATGAAACCAGAGAAGGTAGAGTTTAATTATGCTGACTTAGAGGACTTGCAAATCCTTGAGCTCCCCTACAAAGGTGAAAAACTTTCTATGCTCATACTGCTGCCTAAGGGAGAGTTTAAAGCCTTGGAAGCAACACTCACCATAGAGAAGCTGAACGAGTACAAGAGCAAGCTGCAGAAAACTAAGCTTGATGGCATATATATCCCCAAATTTGAGTTCAATACAAAGTACACTTTGAATGATGCTTTGCAAGCCCTTGGCATGGAAAAAGCTTTTACCCCTGGAGCTGACTTTTCAGGTATGACTGGTAAAAGAGATTTGTTCATAAGCGCGGTACTTCACCAAGCTTTTGTTAAGGTTGATGAGAAGGGTACAGAGGCAGCAGCTGCCACAGCAGTAATTATGAAGGTGACTGCAGTGCGAATTCAGAAGATATTCAGGGCAGACCACCCCTTCATCTTCATCATTCAGGATAAAACCAACGGCAACATACTCTTCATGGGTAGGGTGGTGAACCCAAACGAGTAATCAGAGAATTAAAAAGGCTTTAGCATACAACTTATTATTTAATCTTCTTTGATTTCAATTCTTTTTAATTTTGAACATCTGCTGGTTTCTATTTTTATGAGGTCTTTAGAATAGAGTTTTAGCATTCATTAGATTTAAATATGAGATGGGTTGTGTAGGTAATGGTGATTGCTATGTTCAAACTGGTATTGTTGAGGCACGGTCAAAGCACTTGGAACAAGGAGAACAAGTTCACTGGCTGGACAGATGTTGATTTAACTGAGCGTGGAGTCGAGGAAGCCAAAAGGGCAGGACAACTGCTCAAGCAACACGGGTTTGTTTTTGACATGGCTTACACCTCTTACCTCAAGAGGGCTATACGCACACTTTGGATAGTGCTGGATGAGATGGACCTTATGTGGATACCTGAGTTCAAGACTTGGCGACTAAATGAGAGGCATTATGGTGCATTGCAGGGCTTGAACAAAGCTGAGATGGCTGCCAAGGTTGGTGAAGAGCAGGTGCATATATGGCGTAGGAGTTACGATGTAAGGCCACCTGCTTTGGAGAAGAGCGACCCAAGATGGCCAGGCAATGACCCAAAGTACAAGGAGCTCTCAGAGGAGGAGCTACCCTTAACAGAGAGCTTGAAGGACACAGTGGAGAGGGTGCTCCCATACTGGCACAATGAGATTGCACCATCAATCAAGGCTGGCAAACGGGTTATAATCTCTGCCTCTGGCAACTCATTGCGAGCCCTTGTGAAGTACCTAGACAATATCTCAGATGAGGAGATACCCCAGCTCAATATACCCACTGGCATACCATTGGTGTATGAGCTTGATTCAGAGTTGAAGCCAATCAAGCATTACTATCTTGCGAGTGAGGAGGAGCTTGAGAAAGCGATTAAAGCAGTGGAGGCCCAGGGCAAGGCCAAGTAGTAAATTGGATATCTATCATTTCATTAGCTCTGAAGACTGGAATACAATAAATAACAATGGGGGAAACTTAATAGGTCAAGCAGACCCTTACTGGGCATCAAAGGTATTGGGCGTTAGGTTTGGCTTGTTTGCCCCTGAGGAGTTCTTGCCATTGGAAATTCTAAGGTTTATAGCTTCAACAGCCTACTTGGTGGGCATCCCTAAAGAGAACCTTAGTGCTTGGGAGAGCAATGGATTAGTTGATTTACTGATTAGAGAGAGTAGGCCGCAAAAGGATATTAGGCTGTTGATACACTTACCAACAGAGCAGGGTTGCTTTGTCAGAGAACATAGGTATAGGCCTTGCTTTACCTTTCAGAGCGGCTTTCTATCAGACCAGCAAAAGCTTAGTGAAGCAAGGAAGATTATATCCACCGCTAAAGATTCACTAGTGGAAAAATTGCCTCCCCTCCTGAGGTTAAACCATGGGCTTTCACCTTTACTTACACTAGAAACCCTAAATTTCTTGTATTATTTGTCAACTATGCCACTTAGGGATTACACTGGGCAATATCTACTGCCAGAGGTATGGGTGCCTTATTCTATAGCAATGGAGCACATAAAAAACGTGGAAATTGTGGCTGCCAAAGGGGAAATAGAAACTCTTGTGAACTAATATTTAGAGTTTATGTAGTTGCAACTTTGATAAGGGTTTGATATATTCCTAACATGAACCAATCCCATATTCCATCCATAAAAATGCAGGTTGGCTTTAACGCATTCTTGGTTTTTTGGAACTGCTTGTTCTGTGACTGCAGAACACAACTCTTTCAACATAAGGCTTCTTGAGTTTATTAATAGAGAACCTGTATTCGCATAAGATCCTTGAAAAGTTGTCATGGTCCTCCTCGCTTAGCAGGTTAATCACTTGCCCCTCTTCACCGGCTCTTGCTGTTCGTCCGATTCTGTGCACATAGTCTATTGGGTTGCTTGGTATGTCATAGTTGTAAATGTGGGAAATGTTATCAACATGAATGCCTCGTGCTGCAACATCAGTACAAACCAAAACATGTATCTTACCCTCTTTGAAGTTTTCAATCGCTTCAGTTCTTTTGTTCTGCGGGAAGCCTCCGTGTAGTGCAACAGCATCAACCTTATAGATTTTGAGATGCTTTATAACAACATCAGTAGTCCTTCGCGTGTTACAGAAGACCATCGCAAGTTTTGAGCTGGTGTCTCTAAGAAGATGCAACAGTAGTGAAAATTTTAAACTTCTTGGCACATCGAAATAACCCTGTTTTAGTTTTTTGGAGTCCACATGTTTTCTTGTGGATACCTTAATAGGTCGTTTTAGATACCTCTTGGATAACTTCTCTATTTGAGGGGGTATTGTAGCTGAGAAGAATAGTGTCTGTTTTCTGTTCGGGCAGGAGTTGATAATCATTTCAATATCATCAATAAACCCCATATCCAGCATTCTATCAGCTTCGTCCAAGACGAGGATGCTCACATTTGAGGTATTAACAGTGCCTCTCTGAAGGTGGTCCTTGAACCTGCCTGGTGTGGCAACCACTATATCAGCACTCTTAAGTGACCTGAATTGTGGACCAAATGAGACTCCACCGTAAATTGCAGTAATCTTAAGTTGTTTGTGATAGGCAAGTTTGCAAAGCGAAACCTTAACTTGCTCTGCAAGCTCTCTGGTGGGTGTGAGTATTAATGCCTGAAGCCCTTTACCTCGAGCAGTGTTTTCGATAACCCCGCTCCCAAAAGCCAAGGTTTTTCCAGAGCCTGTTTCAGACTCTCCAAGCATATCTCTACCAGCTAGTATCAAAGGAATGGATTCCTCTTGGATTTTGGTTGGGCTTTGATAGCCTAACCGCTCTATTGACTTGCGTAAATCATCACTGAATTTGAAATGTTCAAAACTAATCATTTTTTTCCCTCTTAAATTTGCATTTGTTAGATTCTAGAGATAGTACATTTACTTATCTAAAGATGCGAAACCCGCTTGGATTACTCTTTGTTGACATTAACCGCTTTCGGGCCCCTATCGCCTTGCTCAACCTCAAAGGTAACAGCATCGGCTTCGTGTAGGATTACTCCCTCATTCAGTCCAGTTTGGTGGACAAAATACTCATTTCCATCTTCACCGGAGATGAAGCCGAAACCCTTCATCTCGTTGAAGAACTTAACAGTTCCTTTCATTTTCTTTGCCTCCTTATTGTTCGTTATCATCTTCAATTGGCGCTCATCACAATACATTGTTTTCGAATCGCCTTTAGCAGCTTTAAACCCCCTTTTGCACAATTTATGATATTGTGAGCTGCCATACTATCTACGTCTCTGATATTTATTTCTGCGGTCGTTGGTGGGTGTCTTTTTGATATCAGTTGAACCACAGTCTTTGCAAACAAAGGTTGTTTTGGGTTTTGATTTTCTCCCATGCGAGTAGTTCTTTCGCGACTTTATGTTATGTCCCCTACATTTATTACAAGTCAACATTTTGCCCAACCTTCCAAGCCTACAACCCCTCATGCCTGTGTTTGGCATAGCAGGATTTACAGTAAACTGGTCTACCTTCTGTGGGCTTAAAAGGAACCTCACATTCACAACCACAATCAGCACATATGGCTTTGTGCATCTGCTTGTGTCCAGAATTAAATCTGCCTACACCGTAATTGCTTCTAAACCTCCCTGAACCAAAATCTTTTCTTGAGTTTTTATTATTTCTTCTCATTAATATCCTTCCATAAATTGTAATTAGAAACAGATTAACCAACAAATTAAAATGCTTCCAATACTCCACTAGAATTTGGAATCCTTTTTAAATGTTTTTGTTTTTATAAGATATTAGTATGATTAACCCTTTCTTGCTAGTAACCTAACCAGAAAGTGCCTATGCTTTGGAAAGCCATCATGCTGCTCCCAAGGACCTAATGCCTCAGAGTAAGTTAGCATTGTCCAACCCTCATAAACTCTTTGAAGCTCTCCTCGCTTAAACCCATACCAACCTTGCTTTATAGCCCACTCCCTTTCTTCATCTCCCCTCACAACAAAACTCTCAATAGCATTAAAGCCAAGGGGCTTAGTAACTTGTTGCATTAGTTCAATTGCTTTATACACTCTCGCTCTTGGATTGAATTGCAAGGCATTTATGCAAACAACAGCATCATACTGCTTATGTGGGAGTGCCTCAAGCACATCACAAATATCTCCGGTTATACCCAGAATTCTAAGCCCCTCTCTAATACTCCTATCAATCAAGCCCTCTATCGCCTCCTTGCGTTTATCCACTGCTAGCACAGCATGGCCTGCTTTGGCAATGTAAATAGCATTCCTACCACAACCACACCCCAAGTCCAAAACAATAGAATGCTCTGGCAGCTTGCCAAGGAGTTGAACCACAAGTGGATTGGGTGGCACATTACTCATAAATAACTACTAACAGAGAGTAAATTATAAAGATTACGGCGCTTTTGTGTTTTACAAGGTTATCAATGTGTCCAATGGTTTGGTGAGCAACTTCATGCTCTGCTCTGTGACCAGAGCCATGTCTTCAAGACGAACCCCAAACTTGCCAGGCAAATACACCCCTGGCTCTACAGCCAATACCATGCCAGGCTTGAGCACTTGGTTGCTTGATTCAGAAATGACTGGGCTTTCATGCACATCTACCCCAACACCATGCCCGAATGAGTGGAGTATATGCTTGGAGTAGTTACCCAATGCCCTTTTGCCAATCCTTGCTAATTCAGAGCATTTCATACCTGGTTTGATTGCTTTAAGGATTGCTCTCTCTGCCTCTAGCACAGCATTAAACACACGCACTTCTGTGTCTTTTGCTCTGCCGATGTAAACTGTGCGGGTGAAATCAGAGTTTAGATGCTTATAGCCTACCCCAAAGTCCATTACGCAAAAACCCCTGATTTTCGCTTTGGATGGGATGTGGTGAGGCATGCTTGAGTTCTTGCCAGAGGCAACGATTGTGTTGAAACCAGGCGTTACTCCATAGCTTCTCATCCTGCTCTCTATAAACCCCGCCAACTCACTCTCAGTTCCAAAATTAAACCCTTTTATGGTTTCAGTGAATATCCTCTCTGTAATTTTGCAACTCCTTGTTATGGCTTGTATCTCTTCCCTGAGTTTTATTTGGGTCAACCTAGCACAAAACTCTCCAACATCCACATATCTTGCCTTTAGGTTTCTCTTCAATTCCTCCAGAACCCTTACTGTAACGGAGCTCTTGTTTATTCCAATCCTTGCTATTCTTGGAACACGCTTTGAGATTATAGTGCTAATCCTCTTACCATCGCTCACTACTATCTCTCTAATAATGCTCCCTCTTACCAAACGCTCAAACTCCATCTTGTTGGTTATAATGAACGGCTTGGAGCTTGCTGGCACCACGAGTATGCCACTTGCATCAGATTTAGTAAAATACACAAAATTGGGGTCATTGGTGGCACTGAAGAAAATCGCAACCTCTATCTTATGTTTGCGTAGATAAGCCCTCAACTTGACTAACCTTGGTTGCATCCCAAACACAAATTTTTAATACTATATAAAAATTTGTTTGCAAGATGAAGAGGTTTACCTTAAGCAATGGGTTGAAAGTTATTCTGGATAACAGAAACTCCAACACTATTGTGGCTTTGCTTACAGTTGGGGTTGGGTCAAACGATGAAAGCGAGGCAAACAATGGAATCTCCCACTTCATCGAGCACGCTGTCTTTACAGGAACAAAAAAGAGGACAGCACTTGAGATATCCAGTGCAATAGAAACCCTGGGTGGAGAGATAAATGCCGGCACCACACCAGAAAAGACTTTCTTTTATGTTAAGATGCTGCCCAAGCATCTAACAGTGGGGCTTGATGTGCTCTCTGATATTGTGTTCAATCCTGCATTTCCAGAGAAACAAATTGAAACAGAGAAGCGGGTTGTGGCAGAAGAGATAGACTTTGTTTATGATGATTACAACTTTTACCAATGGGTTCTGTTTCAGTCAAAGCTCTTTAAGGGCCCTCAGAGACTGCCTGTGTATGGGCGAAAGGAGGTTGTGCTTGGGTTGACCAGGTTACAAGTGCTAGAGTTTTACAACAGATTCTATGTGCCCAACAACACGGTGCTCACTCTTGTGGGTAGCATACCAAAGGACGCTAAAAAGCTTATTGAGCGTTATTTCTCAAGCTACAAACCAGTCCCCATTCACAGAACCCTTTTCACAGAGCCACCCCAGGAGAGGTGCATTCACAAAGTGAAACTCCCCACCCAGTCCTCGTACATAGTGCTTGGTTATAAGATACCTCCTCGGGGTGAACCGAGCTCTTTAATCTTCGACCTTGTGGATGGGGTATTGGGTAAAGGGCAATCAGGTAGGGTTTTTGATGAGGTGAGAAACAAGCGGGGCTTGGCTTACAGTGTGGGGTGCTACCATTACCAGGGCTACCAATACAACTTCTTCGCTTTGTACGCAAACCTTCAAGCCAAGAACATTCCCAAGGTATCTAAAATCTTTTTGAATGAATTGAAGTGGCTGAACAAACTCAAGCAAAAGGAGTTAAATGAAGCGAAGGCTTATGTGGAGGGTAATTTCTATGTAAGCAATGAGGAAAACCTTGCTTGGGCACACACACTAACCCAGTGGGAGTTGGCATCAAGCAGCTTTGATTGCCTGGATTATGTTGAGAAGGTAAAGAGGGTTACATTGAGCAAGTTCAAAGAAGTGTCAGCAAGTTACCTCAATGACAACTACACCCTTGTTGCGATTATTCCAAAGAATTAGGGTATGCCTTCTTGAGCAACCCTGCCTCACTCTTAAACCTATTTCTAACTGGCTCTAGTATCCTTGCTAACTCCTCTGCTAACCCGTGCTTTAAGTCCAGAGGATGAAGCTTTTGAGCAACAAAATCTCTCTCAAGCTCCTCGTATGTTTTGTAGCTCACTGTTCCTCCAAATTTCTCTGGCCTTTTGATTACAAACCCGCGCTTAAGTTGCTCAAGAATGGGAAACAGCACATATCTTGCATACATGAGCACTGCATTGTCCTTTACCTCACCTGCAGGACAGTATGCTTGGGATATCTTCTTCTTTATCACGTCTGGCTCATCCAAAAGATCAACCTTGCCATGCTTCTCAGAAGCACTCATCTTTCCACCTGATACGCTGGGTAGCAGTGGTGTGAATACACAGATTGGTTTCTTCATGCCCAGTATTGGCATTATCTCCCTTCCCAGCATGTATATTCCCCTCTGGTCAATCCCACCATAAGCCACATCTGCACCTAGAAAATGCACATCAAGGTTTTGCATTATGGGGTAAATAAACCCACCAAGCTTGGGGTGGGCACCAAAGCGAACAACCTCAGAGGCAGCCCTCCTACACCTCTCAAATGTTACCTCACCAGAAGCCAACAACCCCTTTAGCCAGTATTCCCTCTTTAGTTGGAAACTCGAGCCAAGCACGAACTCTATTGTTTTAGCATCAATGCCAATTGCCTTGAGTGTCTCCCTCACTATTAACTCCATATACTTGCTCCTGTACTCTAGTAACTGAAAGGGGGACTTTTTGTCATCCAAGTAAGCGTGCAAATCTGCTATTAAAAACTTGAACTTAAAACCCGCATTAATGAAATCCCCTATTTTTAGAATGTTCATGAGGTGCCCAATGTGAAGCCTACCAGTTGGGGCATGCCCAACATAAGCCACTGGTTGGCTCTTCTTTTTAAGCAACTCCTTGAGCTCTTCTTCAGTTACAATCTCTTCTGTGTTTCTTTTGATAAGTTCGAAGCGTTCCATGAAGAAAAAGGAAAAAACAAGATTATTAAACTTTTTGGTGGAACACCGCAATATATGCGATGGGTGTTAACTCCTCAATCTCCACCTCTAAGCCAAGCCTCTCTGCTAGAGCATAGAGCTTACCCTTTGTGAATCTCTCTGAGACCATGCCATTTGCAAAGAGCGTGCAGTCACCACTGTCGTCCACAATCTGCAGCCCTATGCTTGTGTACCAAGCCCTCTGTGCCTCCTTTGCATGCTCTGAATAAACACTGATGACAATCCTGCCATTGGGCTTTGTGACCCTAATCATCTCTCTTAGCACATCCATTTGAAGCCCTTCCATGTTACCAAAGCCAGCACCCATACAGTATGCCACATCAAACTTGTTTGTCCAATCAGCTGGCATCTGTGAGGCATCACACTGCATTAAGTGAACATTTGTGTTACCCTGAAACCTCTCGGCTGCAATCTCGAGTTGGCGCTCTGCAATGTCAATCCCGTAAATCTCCATCTCCAGGTCAGAGATTGGAGCGATGCTTTCACCACTACCACAGCCCACATCCAGCACCCTACCGGGTTTGTATTGCAGCATGAATTCTCTGAGCCACTCTGCTTCCTTCATGTGGTACTCCTCTATCTCATCCACTGTGTGGTTGAGCATGCTTGTCCAAATGCCTGAGTTGAAAAACTCTCGGATTTTTGTTTGGAGCCCGGTCATCTTAATCACCGAATAATAGTAATACAATATAAATTTAAAAAAATTATTTATGGAAAATTATTATTTGCATAATAAATAGAGCATAAATTTCAGCAAAATTGTTATTCTCATTGAATATTATACGAAATGGCTACATTCTTGAATCCAAACCTTTATGGGAAAGGTTTATTAGTATTCAGGGGTTGATGTTGGGTATGATTCCTGTGAGTTGGTTGGCTAAGTACGTGTATTGCCCAAGGCAGCTATTCCTAGAGGTAGTAGAGGGTATTATGCTACCAGAGGAACCAAGAATGATGAAAGGCAAACTCTCTCACACCATACTCTCAAGCATCTTCAAGAACCAATCTAAACTGCTCTCACAGACACAATCAGGAATGTCAAAGCATGAGTTTTTAGAGCTGTTTTACAATGGTTACCTCTCTATTGCTAAGGATTCCATTGCCTTACACACTCAAAAACTCAAACGCTTTGGTATAACCCCTGTTGAGGTTTTTGAGCAGCACCTTCCAATCCTAAAGAGGTTGGCAATTAAGAGGGCAAACGAGGCATTTGTGTTTGCCTCCACATTCAACACTTATGGTAATAAACTAGCAGAGAAACTTTATCCAAAAGCACACCCAAATGTTTTCCTCTCTTCGGAAAAGCTAAACTTGAAGGGCGAGATTGATCTTGTGGAGGAATACCCAGACACAAGTGTTGCTGTGGAGATAAAGTTTTCATCAAGTCCACAAAAGGGTGTGTGGGAGTCTGATCAAATTCAGCTTGGTGCTTATATACTCCTTTTAAGGGAAGGATTTCACACAAATGCCAATCGAGGATATGTGGAGTATTTACCAAATGCCAAAAGGGTTGGGATTGTGATGAATTCCTTTCTTGAGCAAGAGATTTTCAAAATTAGGGATAGCATACTTAAGATGCTTGAATCTAAGCAGGTACCAGATGTTTTAGATAGCAAAACAAAGTGCCGGGAATGTGGTTTTAAAGATGTGTGCTATGGCAACACATCTTAATCACAGTTAAATACTCACATTATCACAAACTTTAAATATTACTTCAAATATATCTGGTAATAACTCAAGTAAGGGTGGGTTAAATGGCTGAAGAGGATGAAAAAAAATATTCAAAGGAATTAATTGGCAAGACTGTCATTTCAAAAACAGGGAAGAAATATGGTACCCTTGGGGACATAGTGTTTGAGACCAGATCTGGCGAGCTCATTCACATGGTGCTTGATAACCCCACTTCATATACAGAGAAACTTGAGTTGGAAAAGGATAAGTCAGGAAAGAAATTGATTCCATTCAGTTCAGTGATTGCAATAGGGGATTTCATAGTGGTCTCTGAAGAAGATATCATATAATCTCTTCGCTGTTCTTTTAAACAATGATAAGCACTATCTGGACTGAAAAGTATCGCCCCCAGAGGTTTGAAGAGATAAAGGGGCAGGATGAGATTGTGAGGCGCGTCAAGGCCTTTGTTAAGGAAAAGAATATGCCCCACCTCCTCTTCTCTGGACCTGCTGGTACGGGCAAGACCTCTTTGGCTATGGTTATTGCCAAGGAGCTCTTTGGCAAGGATAAATGGAGAGAGAACTTCTTAGAGCTCAATGCCTCAGATGAGCGGGGCATAGATGTTGTTCGCAACAAGGTTAAGGACTTTGCCAGAACAAGAGCAATAGGGGATGTGCCATTTAAGATAATCTACCTTGATGAATCAGATGCACTAACGAAAGAGGCACAACAAGCCCTAAGGCGTACAATGGAGAACTTCACAAGGACCTGTCGCTTTATACTCTCGTGCAATTACAGTAGTAAGATAATCGAGCCAATACAGTCCAGGTGTGCCATCTTTAGGTTTAAGCCATTGGATAAGAAAGCACTCCTTGAGATGGTAGAGCACATAGTAAAGAACGAGGGCTTAAAGGTAACCCAGGATGCCAAAGAGGCATTGGTTGAGATAAGTGATGGTGATGCAAGACGCTTGGAGAATGTTTTGCAAAGCTGTGCTGCTTTATCTAAAACTATTGATGCAGAGCTTGTCCATTCAATAGCTTCTATTGCAAAACCAAAGGAACTAAAGCAGGTATTAGAGCTTGCCATATCCAATAAGTTTGTTGAGGCGAGGGACAAACTCCAACGGATTATGCTTAAGTATGGGCTCTCTGGTTTGGACATCATAAAACAGATACAGAGGACAGTTTGGCAATTGGGCATAGCAGATGAGAAGAAGCTCAAGTTGGTGGAGGCATGCGGAGAAATAGAGTTTAGAATGGTTGAGGGCTCAGACGAGTTCGTACAGTTAGAAGCCCTTCTTAGCAGGTTTGCTGTTGAGG
>QMQS01000012.1 GCA_003650585.1 Candidatus Woesearchaeota archaeon | reverse complement strand
ATTTAAGGCTGGATTCTTGGGTAACGCAATCATGGTCCACTGCAATACCCGGGCAGTAGAACTCCACGCATTTGAAATTAAGGCATTTCTGATTATAAGCACAGCCATTGTCATCAATACACTCCAATTCGCTCAATGGACGAATAATCATCCTACTGTAGTCCCTAGAACAAGATAGGCCAGTAGGCAACTCCAAGCAAAGCTTGTAGAAGAGAGTCATTCCCCTGGTTGGGGGTGGTAAATGCACAGGGAATCTTAGGGTAAGTGTCTCTCCTGGAGTAATGGTTGCATTCACAAAACTTGAGAAGAACTGAATACCATCATAGTCTATGAGATACATATTTAAAACATTGAGTTCAGCGTCACCCGTGTTGACCAAATCTAGCGAGGAATTAACAACAAACCCCTCCCAGCAAATTTTGCATTCTGGTGTATACCTAAAATTCCAGGATTGTGTAGCAGAAACCCCTTGGACTAAAACTAAGCCTAGTAGTAACAGAAGCAATACACCCCTCTTTTTCATATTAAATTGAAGCGGTGAGCTGGTATTTATTTTTTTCTATTGAGGGGGGGTTGCCACTATATTTATAAACATAACAAAAGTACTCTTATGGAGTATGCCAAAACTTAGCCACCGGGTGCTTGTGCTATTTGCTTTCCTATTTGTGTTTGGGATTAGGGTGTATTTTGCAGCCCAGCATGGCACATTCAGCAGTGATGAGAGCTACTATGTGTTGAGGCAGGCAGAGCATATCAAAGCCACTCTCACGCCCATTTATAATGACCCGCTGAGTTACGGTGGTAAGTTCGTATCTTTCTTGCCCACATACCACTACATCATTGCTGGGTTAAGTTTTTTTGGCTCTAATGTTTTGAAGCTTTTTTCAGCGCTGGTGGGTGCAAGTATAGTGGTGGTGGCCTATCTTATTGCTGCAGATATAACAAAGCACAAGTATCTGGCAGTTTTGGGGGGCTTGTTTGCTGGACTGGTACCAGCATTTCTGAAAACAAGTCTCAACTCTTTGACACCCAAGGTTCTCACTCTAGTGCTGTTCTTTGTTTGTGTTTATTATGTGATTAAAATAGAGAAGGCAAGGGGTGGGTTCTCTCTGCTGCTGCTCTTCTCAGTGCTCTTGAGCTTGGTGAGCCCTATTGCCCTACTCCTTGTTTTGGTGCTATGGGTATACTCCGGGCTTCTGAAACTACAGAAGCTCAAACTACGAAGCAAGAGCTTCGAGTACATGCTGTTCCTAACATTCCTCACTATCACCTTTAACCAACTTGCACTCTCAAAATTGGGGCTTGAGTGGGGTATACTTGGGCTTATCTCTGGTGTGCCAAGCAGTTTGCTCAAGCAAGAGTTGCTTGGGTTGAGTTGGGTTGGAATTATTTCTAGTATCAATGCCATACTGCTTCTGTTGGGGGTGTATGGGGCATACATTGCTGTGCAGAAATGGTCTGAGAAGCGTGAGGTGAGCTTGTTACTGAGTGTTTGTATTGTGTTTGTGGTTGCAGTAATGCTTCGCTTTGTTGATTTGACACAAGCGGTTAGCTATCTTGGTGTCACCTTTGCTATTATGTCTGTCTACACCTTTGGTGAGTTGGTTGCGTATATCAAGAAACTCAAACTCAGGCTTCCGGGTGGACTACTCACAATGCTAATACTCACCCTCATAGCCCTTCCTGTTTTGGGGTTTGGTTTATACGAAGCCAACTCGCAAGCAGAAAAGGCAATTCCAAACTACGAAATAAGGGGGCTTTTGTGGCTAGCCAACAATTCTGAAGAAGATGTATGTGTGTTAGCGCCTCTGGAGTTGGGGCATCTCGTAACATATTTTGCAAAGAGAAGGGTAATTGCAGACACTAATTTCATTAACTCCAAGGACATTGAGGAGCGGCTTAGAGATATTGCCCTTGCTTACACCACCCCTTACGAGACAAATGCAATAGAGATATTCGATAAGTATGGCGTGGGTTATATATTCTTGAGCCCAAGGGTTAAGAATAGGTTTGGCATAGACAAGCCAAGTTATGTGGCTGATGCCAAGTGCTTCGAGATGGTTTATAACCAAACAGTTCAGATTTACAAAGTAAAATGCACTCTAAAATAAAAAAAGGATGGATTGTTGTATGGCTCCTTGTGGGGCTTATCTCATTGGCTTTAGTACCGGTAGTTAGGTGGCACACCCAAGCCCCTTTGATTCACTCCACAGAAGGATTTCATAATCTGAGGGCGGCAGAATTACTCAATGAGCCCAGTAGCCTTGGTTTTATAATCGGGAGAACCAACCCCAACTTGTACCACTACGCGCTATCGCTCTTACTTAGGGTGTTTGATAATATCAATGCAGTGGTTTGGTTTCATGTCGTGCTTGGGCTTGTGCTGGTTGGGAGTGCGTGGTATACTCTTATGAAACTAAACCTCAGCCCAAAACTTGTTAGTATCTCTTTGGGTTTGCTCATAGTGTCCCCATCATTCGTCTATCTGTTCACCCAGCCCATACCTGCAGGGTTTGGTTTGGCAATGGCTGCACTTGGGCTTGCCCTTCTACTCAGTCCAAATATCGAAAAACTGTGGTGCCGTTTAATTGCCGCCCTTGTGCTTATACTCTCAATTGGGTCTGGATTGCTGTTTTTGGTAAGTGCTCTTATTATTGTATTGGGTGTTTTAAATCTCCGCAAATTTAAGGGGTTTGTTGCTACGGTTATGGCGTCTGCCACCATAATCTTTTATCTCTTGGGTTACCACCGGGCCATACACCTTGCATTGTCTCACCCGGCGGCTATTATTAACGCAATAGTGTTTGATTTTGGTGGTAGGAGTGGGTTTGGTTTTGGCACATTGGTGCTTGGGGTTATAGGTGTGCTATTCACATGGAAGAGCCACAAAGCCCTTACCACTGTTTACCTAATCTTGATTGCTGCTGTGCTTGGCTTATTTATGTTGAATGACCTCAGTGCTCTCTCACTCTTTTCTGTACTCTATGTGTTTGCAGGCTACATGGTAATCAAACTGCTTCAACACAAATGGGTGCTCCCTGCCCTAAAACTCACTACCCTAATATTGGTTTGTTTTAGTTTTGGTTTCTCTTGGATGAACAGCATAACCATTGGTATTGCTGCATCCCCAACCCCTTCAGAGGGGCAAGCCATAGAGTGGCTGGGTAATGTGAAGGGGGAAGGAAGCGTGTTATCTGCTCCGACCTATGCCCCAATTATCCAAGCCCTCGCCCATAGAGAGTGCTTCCCAGACCCTTGGTTAAACAGCAACACAGCTTTCAACAGAACACTCTCACTCCTTTATTCTAGAAACCTGAAACACACAAAACAAACCCTAAAGCAATACAACATAAGTTATATCCTTATAACCAAAAAGATGCTTTCTGGTGGGGTATGGAACAGTGCTGATGAGGGGCTTCTCTTTTTACTCAGAAATAACGAAACATTTAAAAGAGTATATGAGGTTAATGGTAACCAGGTTTGGCAAGTCCTGAGTTGAGATAAATGAATGTTGCAATTAAGGTGCTTTTGTTTACACTGTATCTTGGACTTTTGTACTCGTTGGTGTTTTTCTTTTTAACATTCCTAGAAAAGACTGGGATATTCAAGAAGGAAAACAAGAGAAAGGTAATCCACCTCAAGCATTACCCAATGGTTACCATTGCTGTGCCAGCCCACAATGAGGAGCAAGGTGTGTATTCAACCCTTGCCTCCCTAACAAGATTGGATTACCCCAAGGACAGAATGGAAATAATCGTGGTGAATGATGGCTCAACAGACAATACAGAAGCCGAGGTGAAGAGGGCAATAAAAGACTTTCCAGAACTCAAAATAATCCTAATAAACCAGAGGAACATGGGAAAGGGTGCCGCCCTAAACAAGGCACTCGAAATCGCTACGGGTGAGTTGTTTGCGTGTCTGGATGCAGACTCTGTGGTTGAGCCAAAGACACTCAAAAAGATGGTATACATGTTCAACACAGGGGGTAAAGAGCTAGCTCTAGTCACGCCTGCCATGAAAGTTAAGGAACCAAGAAACATACTCCAAAGACTGCAAAGAACAGAGTATATCATTTCCATACTATTACAGAGACTGCTTGCAAGAATGGACTCAATCTATGTTGCCCCAGGTCCATTTAGTGTTTACAGGACAAGCATAATAAGAAAACATGGTGGGTTCGACCACACAAGCATAACCGAAGATCAAGAGATTGCTTATAGGATGCAGTACCACAATTACAAGATTGCCCATTGCCATGATGGGTATGTGTACACTGAATGCCCAAAGAATGTGTTCAAACTCTTCAGACAGAGGAACCGGTGGTACCGTGGAAGTTTAATCAATCTCCTCAAATATAGGAGGATGATGCTCAACAAGAGTTACGGGCACTTTGGCGTTTTCCAGATGCCATTAAACCTATTCTCATTTTTCCTAGGGGCTGGCTCTGTGTTCTTCTTTGTTTATTTCTTCATACGACCACTCGCTAGGCAGGTGAGGAACCTCTATCTCACAGACTTTGACATAGCAACATGGCTCAAAGATTTCCGTTTCAATTTTAACATCTTGGACTTGAATGTTAATATTCTGTTTGTTGTGGCGGCTTTGTTCGTTTTTAGTTTGGTGGTAATGTTTATAGCCCATAGAAACGCAAGAGAGGGGCTTGGGCATAGGGGCTTCATCTCGCTCCTAGCTTACTTCCTGGTCTACTACTTGCTCCTTGGTTTGTTCTGTTGTCTTGCAATCATCGAACTTGGGTTGGGGAAAAAGCAAAAATGGTAAAGAGAGAGTCCTACAAGCATATGTACATCATTGCAGGGATTATCACTGCTTTGATATTCTCACTTGGCTTGCTTTTGGGGTTGGTTCTGGATTACGAGAGGTTGCAGTATGCAAACAGGGTCACCAAACAGCAGGAGGTGAATTTCAAGAGCCTCCAGCTAAACTCTGTGTTGTTAGACGAGTTCAAATCAAAGAAGGAACTCTGCTCAATACTCCAAGTCTCCTTGCAACAGGTGCTAACTGATTTGGGCTACTCTTTGGAGAGGATTGAGGAGTATGAGAAGGAGAGCGATATCAACAAAGAGGAATACGAACTCATTCTCAGAAACTACCTCTTGGACAACATAAGGTATTGGCTTATAGCGAGGAGGGGTATGGATATGTGCAATATGGATATGGTTACTATCCTTTATTTCTTCTCTGAAGAAACATGCGATATATGCCCAACCCAGGGAACACTGCTCACATATTACAAGAAGAAATATGGCAATGACTTGCTTGTTTTTCCCATTAATGTAGACCTCAGGAAAGAGGAGAAGGTTGTGCCTGTGCTGATGGGAATATTTGAGATTGATACATATCCCACGCTTGTTATCAATGACAAGAAATATGAGGGTTTGGTAAATAGAGAGGAACTCGGCAAACTCATATGCGCCTCTTTTAAAAATGCAAGTAAATGCAAGTAAGTGGTTTAGAGAGCATTTCTGGATTCTATCGATTCTTGGAATCTACTTAGTCGTGAAAGCACTCCAGATGACAAGGTTTCATTTTATAATCTGGGACGAGGCAGTTTACATTGCCATGGGCAAATGGCTTTACTCTTTGGGGCATGTTGGGCTATGGGAGGTCATACGCCCACCACTCTTTCCCCTCCTTTTGGGCTTGTTTTGGAGGATGGGTTTGCCTGTTGTGGTCTTCGGCGAACTTGCACAGGTTTTGTTTGGGGCTGGTGTTATCTATTTAACCTATCTGCTTGGCTGCAAGGTGTTTAACAAAACATCCGGGCTTATTGCCGGGTTTGTGCTATCCATCTATCCAGTATTCTTTCTCTACTCAAACTACCTGCTTGTGGGTGTTACCTCAACCCTTTTTGCATTGCTCTCTGTTTATTTATTTTTGAATAAGAGGTGGTTTGGGGCTGGTGTGCTTGCTGGTCTAGCATTCCTCACAAGATTCCCGCAACTTCTAACGCTAGTGTCGCTCATGCTGGTTGTTGGGTGTTATTGGCTCAGCACAAAACGCAAGGCTTGGCTAAAGCGTGGGATAATGCTTGGGTGTGGTTTTGCTACAACGGTTTTGCCATTTTTTGTCTTCAATTACTTCCTATATAGAAACAAGACAACCTGGTTTTATGCAATGATAAGACCATTGCTCCTGGCTGTGAGCCATCAGAGCAATCCATTTGAGGCTGTTGGTGGCAACACGCTTGCATTAAAACTCTACAATGCATTCTATTACTTTGTGGAGTTGTTCAAACAAAACTGGGTGTTTGTTTTCTTTGTGATTGGGCTAGTGCTGCTTGTGATAAAGCGGGGACACAAAAAGCTAGGTGTGAGGGTTCTGCTCAGTTACCTTCTTGTGTATTTTATATATTATAGTTATATAATTAATAAGCAGATTAGATTTGCCAATACATTCCTGCCCTTTGTCTGTATCCTCATTGGCTACGGTATTGTGGAATTGTACAATGCCATCACAAGCCTAAAATTGGTGAGCACCTACAAACTCTTTGTCTGTGTGTTGTTCATTCTGTTGGTGGGCTGTCTTTTGCTACACGCCATAAAGATAGACCATGGCTACTATCACTGGCGCTACTCACAACCACCACCAATTGTTGATGATTTCTATATGTATTTTGCTAAGCACCCCCCTCATGGTGCTATTGTAACAGCTGACCCTGTGCCTGCAGCATATGTAGATGCTAGGTTTATCCCTGCGGTGAAGGACATACCCACTGCCATAAAGATAATGAACGAAAGCTTTAGAAAGCCAGACACAGAGTACCTCATTTTCAAACTGAGTTCATACCCCTGCTTGGAGGGGGATAAAAATTGCTTCTCGAATAGGCAAAGATTACTGGCTTTGGTTAAGAGTAACAAACTGGTTTATAACAAGACTTTCTTTAACGAACCATACCTTATTTACATAATCAACCATACACTATTTAACCAGTGATTTGAGCAGGTAAGTAATATGCTTTTTTGAAATCTTGCTCTCGCCCGCAGTTCTCAACCCAAATTTATAGCCAACTGTGCCGATTTTTGTACCCCTAGGCAAATATTTGAGTGTGTCAAACAACACCTTGAAGCCCTCAAGCATATACCCCCTCTTATGTGCCCTTATAGTGGCCTTAAAGAGCTCTGTTTTTATACCAAAGAAACCAGACATCGGATCCTTAACTGGGCGTTTCATAGTAAGTAGTAATCTCAGATTAGCAAGTAGTGCCCCACCAAAAGATATTAACTTTCTCCATACATTCCAACCCTTGGTGCTAGTTCTGGTTGCAATCACAACATCATACCTAGCAAGTGCTTTGCTTATGGGTTTGAGCTTTTCCAAGGGATGCTGAAAGTCTGCATCCATCACAATTACTTTTGGCGTAGTTACCTTGCTCACTGCATCCACCACAGAAGCTGTAAGCCCCTTTACTCTCTTGCGTGACCTGTCAATAAGCATAATGCTTGGGTGTTTTGTAGCAAGCCCCTTCACTATCTCCTGAGTGCGGTCTGTGCTGCCATCATCCACAACTATAATCCTCAATCCAGGATAGTGCTCCAACAACCCATGCAAAAGGCGTGAGATATTGCCCTCCTCGTTTAAAGTTGGTATGATAACAGTTGTATCCTCCATTTTAGTAACTCCAGATGTTTAAGGGAAAATGCCTCTCGCTTTAACAGCATTAGCCACACGACTGATTGCAAGGATATAGGCTGCGGTCCGCATATCAACCTTACGATTGTTAGCAATCTCCCATACCTCATTGTATGCCCGTTGCATTATCTGGTGTAGTTTCTGGTTAACCTCCTCCTCGTCCCAAAAGAGCTTTTGGATGTTCTGCACCCATTCAAAGTAACTCACCACTACTCCGCCTGCGTTTGATAGTATATCCGGTACTATAAACACGCCCTTTTTGAGTAGGTGTTCTTCTGCATCTGGGGTAGTGGGTCCATTGGCTGCCTCCACAATAATCTTGGCTTTGATGCGATGCATGTTCTCGGCTGTAATCTGATTCTCTATGGCAGCAGGGATAAGCACATCAACAGGCAACTCTAGCACACCACTACTGAGCTCCTTTTTGTGTCCTGGATAGCCCTCCAAACTGCCGTGTTGTTTCACATGTAGAAGGAGCTTGTTGATGTCCAAACCGCTCTCATCATACACCCCTCCTGTGGCATCGCTAACACCCACAACTCTCGCCCCTTCTGAAGAGAGGAGTTTGGCTGTAATAGACCCCACATTCCCAAACCCTTGTATAGCAACACTGCATTGGCTTAGCTGTTTGCCCATGTGTTTGCATGCCTCTTTTGTAATAAATGTAACCCCCCTACCAGTTGCCTCGCGCCTTCCAACAGAGCCACCAACAGATATGGGCTTACCTGTTACAACACAGTTCACTGTGTAGCCACTCTCAACACTATAGGTATCCATAACCCAAGCCATTATTTGCTCATTTGTATTGACATCTGGAGCTGGGACGTCCTTTGTTGGTCCTATGATAGGGGCTATCTCTGCTGTGTAGCGCCTTGTGAGTCGTTCCACCTCTTCCTTCGACATTTCTTTTGGGTCACAGGTTACTCCACCCTTCGCCCCACCAAATGGCACTCCCACAACTGCGCACTTCCAGGTCATCCAGAATGCTAAAGCACGCACCTCCTCCAAATCCACATTTGGATGGTACCTTATTCCACCCTTATATGGACCCCTTGCATCATTGTGCTGTACTCGGTAGCCAGTAAAGACTCTTATGCTACCGTCATCCATCTTAACAGGAAAATTGACAATGAACTCTCGCTTGGGCTTTTTGAATAGTTTTCTCAAGCCCTCATCAAGATTTAAGATGTCGGCTGCTTTGTCAAATTGTTTTATTGCAACCTCATAGGCACTCCATTTTCTCATTTAGAACACCCCACCAATCAGAACAATGTTGGGGTGAGTCTCCAGCTATTAATAAATGTTTGGGTACTACTTTTTGCTCTTTTTTCTTATCTTTATTGCGTCACCCAGAGTTAAGCCACTTGCTTCTGTTTTCTTAAACCCTACTGGCCGGGCAGCTACTACCTCTTCTTGAACCAGTTTCACATGAAGAAAGCGCTCAATCTTGCGAGCTAGTTTTATTGATGGTGTGAATGTGCCAGTCTCTATCTTATGGATTAGGGATTCCTTCTCATTAATTCTCTTGGCGAACTCCTCTTGCTTTAGCCCCATCTGCTCCCTCTTCTTTCGAATTATTTGTGCAAAATCCGGCACAATTGTCTCAATCTTCTCAGGCTCTTCAGCACTCCTTGGTGTTTCTACTTGTTTGGGTATGTTTGGGGTTTGGGGTTTGGCTTTTCCTAAGACAACCCCATAGCCACTACACTCCTTACACACATTGAGCACTGTGCCCTCTATCTTGGTCCTATATAGTTCGGCTTCCTTTCCACAAAGGTCGCATTGCATTTTTTATCACACCCTACATGGTATTAGCATAACCGTAACGCGCCTTTGCCTTGGGCCGTCCAATTCAACAAAGAAGACCCCTTGCCAAGTCCCAAGGCACAACTTACCATTAACCACAGGAATTGCAACCTGGTTGCCCACAATAGAGGAAATTATGTGGGCTTGTGAGTTGCCCTCTGCATGTGCATACCCCTGCTCCCGTGGCACTAATCTCTGCAAGGTTGTAAGAATATCATGCACTACAGTAGGGTCTGCATTCTCATTTATAATTAAACCTGCAGTTGTGTGGGGTACATAGCACAACACTACGCCTTCCTTCAAATGTGAAGATGAAACAAGCTCCTCGAGTTTTGGAGTAATATCAAGCATCTCAATCCTCTCTTGTGTACTAAGCCTTAGCTCCATTATCCCACCCCTTTGAGTTGCCTATTGTCGCACTCGTAGAGCTTGCCTTGGATTATATGCTTAAAGTCTTCTGCCAAGCATTTGTCTGCATAGAGGCACCCATCACTGCACCTTGCCTCTGTTTCCTCAATTGGCTGTGAGTGTGAAGCTGTGTTGTTGAGGCAGTCCCAGGGGCACCTGTACCTTGATTCTCCTGCCTCACAAAATCCATTTGGGCATGTGGGCATTGCTACCTTTCTCAACCTTATATTTGCCACTTTGGCAGAGCATTGGGCACCTGTGACAATCAGAGCTACGTCCTTGTGAATAGTGATGGTATCACCAACCTCTGCTGTTAGAATGCTTGTGTGGTTGTTAATGCTAAGCCCAAGTCTTACTATATTGCCACATCCACCCATATGCCTTATTGTATACTTAGTTCCAAGGAAATTAGTTGTGAGTGAGGAGTTAAACCCTAGTTTAAAGTCAGTGTATATTAGGGGTGCCCTCTTGTATTCGAATGTCTGCTCAATCCTTTTCTCACCAGCGCGTGGATCGTGCAACTCTACCACCGCACGCCAATTGCCATACTCCTCCCCTATGTTGGAGAGGAGGTTGAGATTCATTATAGGGCGAAAAGACACACATTTGGAATAACCAATACCCATTCTCTTTCCGTTTGGGGAAAGCAGATAAACGTCACAAGGGGATTCAAACGCAACCCCAATATAATACAGCTTTAGAAACTCATCCTTATAATAAACAGACTTACTTGGTATTACTAGGGGTGTAGAGAGATAATTCAAACAGCAGATGCTATCCCCCTCAACAAATTTATGCCTGAAACCGGTTTTTGTTAGGGGTAATGTGCCCCTTGGACAGTCCTCTGGTTTGTCCACATAAATCCCATTGAAGTCTTCGCATGCCAACTTGCAACTTTCCGATTGAAGACAAGCCGCAATGTTGTCGAAATAGGAGGATGCGTTGTAAACGCCGTCATGTGTGAGTGCAATTCTTGCCCCAGTCGCAAGGGTATCAATTAAATGCAGATACAGGCCATCTTGTATGTACTTGAAGGTGCCCGGCTCAAGGGTATAAATCCTGTACTTGAGTGGTGTCTCATCCACTCTTATCATAGCCTTTGAGCCATTTCTACCGAGATAATAAAAACCAAAGAAGCAACCTCTTGGTTCCCCATACAATCTAAACGCGTCCCCTTTAGGTATGTAAGCAAGAGTTGGCATTTGGGTGTTGTTAAAGTTACACGTAACCCTCCTAACAATCCTAGAGGTCGCCTCAAACTCCTGCTTTGGTCTTGGAATAAAGAGTAGTGCAAGCACTATAGCTAACACCAATAACCCAAGAACCAAGAAAACCCATTTTGATTTCATATCCCTCAAATTGTTAAATTTTTGGGTTTATAAATATTGTGAATTCTGCCAAAAAACCGAAAGATTTTTAAATGATTACATACGCCCCTTTATAAAGATATCGGTTGGGGTGTACAGTGATTCTCACGCAGTGTAGCAAAAGCCCTAGCTGTATAACTAAATCCCAAGGGTGATGTTCATGAAAACCCAAATAAAGAAATGCCCGGAATGCGGCAATACAGATCTATATATCAATGAAGAGAAGGGAGAGATAATTTGTAAAGAGTGTGGACTAGTCATTGAAGATAAAATGGTGGACTTTGGGCAGGAGTGGAGAGAATTTGAGGGTAGTGACGAATCCCAAAGAAGGGGTGGGGCACCTTTAACCTACACCCAAGCAGATAAGGGGCTAAGCACACAGGTTGGAACCACCTCTGACCTCAGCGGTTTAAAGGGTAAAGAGAGGCAAAAATTCTACAGATTGCAACAGTGGCAGAGGAGGGTTTCCACTGCTATAGAGAGAAACCTAAGAATGGCCCTAACAGAAATCAAAAGAATAGCCTCAAACCTTAATCTGCCTGATAGTGTTGAGGAAGAGGCGAGTATGATTTACACAATGGCTGTCCAAAAGGGGCTTGTTAGGGGTAGGAGTATGGAGCAAGTGGTTGGAGGCACGATGTATATTACCTGTAAGAGGAATGACACCCCTAGAACACTGGAAGAGATTGCAGAGGTAACAGGGCTAGATAAAAAAGAGATTGCCAAGAACAGTAGGTTTGTGGCAAGACAGTTAAACATTAAGGTGCTACCTGTTAGCCCGATAACTTACATAGCAAGGTTTGCATCTGAGCTCAAGATTAGCCCAGCAACCCAAACCAGGGCAGTAAAGATAATAGAGAAAGCCCAGAAGGTGGGGCTAACCTCAGGCAAGTCCCCAAAGGGCATTGCGGCTGCTTCAATCTATGTCTCTTCATTGCTCAATGCAGAGAGACAGACCCAAAGCAAGATTTCAGAGATATCAGGTGTAACTGAGGTTACCATAAGGAACAGGTATAAGGAGTTGGTAAAGGCGCTAGACCTTGAAGAGGAAATCAAGAAATCAAAGAAACTCCTCGAGCAGGAGAGCCAAAAGGCAACTGCCACCTCTTAAATTCTTTTTAATTTTTCCATAGGAAATGGAGGGGGCATCTTTCGTGTAATATATATTTCTCACTACCGTATCATTTATAAATGAAACCCTATTATTTATTTATAAACTACTTTTAAATGGGGGGGATTTAAAATGGCCAAGAGAGAGATTGAAATAGTAAATATTGTGGTGAGTTCTTCGCTCGAAACCAAGATTCCGCTTGAAAAGATGGCGGCGAGTTTACCAAACACTGAGTATAACCCAGAACAGTTTCCGGGTTTGGTGCTTAGGATAAAGGAGCCACGAACCTCTGCACTGATATTTAACTCCGGCAAGATTGTGTGTACTGGAGCAAGGTCAATTGAGATGGTTGAGGAGTCGATACAGCGAATAATTGAAAACCTCAAGAAGATAAATATACATATTAAGATAAAACCAAAGATTGAGGTGCAGAACATCGTTGCTTCTGGAAATATAGGGATGCATCTCAACCTAAACACGCTTGCAATAAAACTTAGGAACACAGAGTACGAACCCGAGCAATTCCCTGGGTTGGTGTACAAACTCAAAGGGACAAACGCCACATTCTTGTTGTTCACCAATGGCAAGATCGTGTGTACTGGTACAAGGAATAGGGAGGAGGTTGAGAAGGCTGTTGATATGCTAATTGAAAACCTCAAGAGCGTTTCCTAAGGAATGGAACCCGAAGAGCAGATAGAAAGATTTTACAACTTCCTGAAAGATACATGCCATGAAGAGTTAATGGACCAACTCAGGCGTGGTCTGAATTACCTTCTTCTCAGTTTCTCTAAATTAATGGAGTATGATTCTGAGCTTGCTGAGCAGTTACTGGAAAATCCTGAGGACGTGCTTAAGGCAGGGGAGATGGCTGTTTCTAAGTTCAACCTCCCACAGCCAATTACCAAGTTTTATCTCAGGTTCAAGGACTTGCCAGAGTCACAGAAGATTGCAATTAGGGATATAAGAAGCAAAGACCTCAATAAATTCATAGTGGTTGAGGGCTTGGTAAGGCAAAAATCTGACGTGAGACCTAGGGTCACCTCAGCAAGGTTTGAGTGCCCAGCATGTGGGAATGTTATGACAGTGCTGCAGCTTGATGCCCGATTCAAAGAGCCGAGTATGTGCTCATGCGGGCGAAGGGGTAAGTTCAAACTGGTTGACAAAGAGCTTGTGGATGCCCAAGGGCTTGTTATTGAAGAAGTTCCTGAGAGCTTGGAGGGAGGGGAGCAGCCCAAACGCCTCAATGTATTCCTCAAAGAGGACCTCGTAAGTCCGATAACTGAGAGACGCACCAACCCTGGTTCAAAGATTAGGGTGACTGGTTGGGTGAAGGAATTGCCAAAGATCCTGCGCTCAGGCGCAAGGTCTACAAGGTTTGACCTGGTGCTTGAGGGGAATTGGGTGGAGTCAATTGAGGAGTCATTCTATGAGATTGAAATAAGTGAGAAAGAGGAAAGGGAGATACGCAAACTGGCAAAAAAGGAGAATCTGTACCAATTGTTTGTGGATTCTGTTGCTCCATCTATATACGGGCACGAGGTAGTCAAGCAGGCCCTGTTGTTCCAGTTGGTTGGGGGTGTGAGGAAAGAGCGAGGCGATGGTGTAGTAACACGTGGAGATATACACATCCTCCTTGTGGGCGACCCTGGTGCAGGTAAATCCCAACTCTTAAAGAGGATATCAGCCATCGCACCAAAGGGGAGGTATGTGTCTGGTAAGGGCGTGTCAGGGGCAGGATTAACTGCCACTGTGGTAAAGGATGAGTTCCTAGGGGGCTGGAGTTTAGAGGCCGGGGCATTGGTGCTTGCCAATAATGGCTTGTGCTGTATTGATGAATTGGATAAGATGAGCCAGGAGGATAGGAGTGCAATGCACGAGGCGTTGGAGCAGCAAACAATAAGCATCTCTAAGGCGAATGTCCAAGCCACACTCATTGCCAAGACCACAGTTTTGGCAGCTGCCAACCCAAAGTTCGGGAGGTTTGACCCGTATGAAATGATAGCAAGGCAGATTGATCTGCCACCTGCTCTCATCAACAGGTTTGACTTGATATTTCCAATCAAGGATATACCCGATGAAGAGAAGGACGAGAAGATGGCAACCCATATACTAAGCCTCCACCAGAGGCCAGAGATTCAGAAGCCCCCTATTGAGGACAAATTTTTCAAAAAGTATGTCGCATATGCGAGGCAGAAGGTAAACCCCAGGCTTAGTGATGAGGCACTGAAGGAGATTAAGGAAT
>QMQS01000011.1 GCA_003650585.1 Candidatus Woesearchaeota archaeon | reverse complement strand
GTATTATGTTATCTCTATGTATAGCGTGATTGAGTTTTCAAGATTCGGCTTTATGTATTCCCGCAACCTTGCCGGCACCTTAATCTCGTAATCATATACACCATACCCTCCCTGAGTTGATTGGTTGAGGTTAGCAATAAACACAATATCTTGGGTGGCATTAAAGCTTGTGCCTCCATCACTGTAATCCCACAATATGCCGGTAACAAAGGCAGATGTGTTTGTGCTATTCACCACAGGCACATTGGTTATGTCTTTATCAAACACCACAAAGCTGCGAGTCGCTTTTGGTAACCCCCCAGAGGTGTAGGTTTTGTTTATTGAGTCGTTCATTTGGGTGGTGTTTAGCCCAGTGTCTAATTCCTCAAAATCCTCACCTGCATACCCACCAGTGGTGTTCCTACTCAGTGCTATGAGACCGCTCCAGTTAACATTGCTATCAGAGTCTGTGGCATAGATATACCCAGAGAACACCACTCCTCCTTGCTCCCATGATTTAATAGTTAAATTTGAGATTTGGTCAAGTATAACCCTATAAGAAACATTACCATAAAAAAGGTGGTATGCCTTAACTGTAATGTTTCTCGAGTAAACATTGTTGCTTTCATTTGTTTCAACTATTGAGCCATTAGTGGGTATGGGTGGGTCAACCACCACCTGTATGCTCGTAGTGCCTATTTTCGCAGTCCAGTTGACAGTAGCCAACGCAGACCCTCCCGCAGTCACATTGATGGTGTCGTTCTCTATGAGTGTACCAGAAGAGTAGTTGCCCTCATAAAACTGAACCACTACATCGGTTGCATTCTTATTCCCGAGGTTGTACACAGTGGCATTCAACTGCTGGATGGAAAACTCCACTACCTGATTTGGAAAACTCAACGAGGTGGCATTAACCACCAAATCAATGCCCACCACATAGAAGTAAGAGGTTTCAGTGTTGTTCAAATTGTTTGATGTGTCGTTAACAATCAAGGTGTAGTTGTATCTTCCCAAATAGGTAGTATTACTAAAATTCCCCTCATAAAT
Organism: Candidatus Woesearchaeota archaeon; assembly: GCA_003650585.1. Taxonomy (GTDB): domain Archaea; phylum Nanobdellota; class Nanobdellia; order Woesearchaeales; family B29-G15; genus B29-G15. The sequence continues at coordinate 14,238 of QMQS01000011.1, read as the reverse complement.
ACCATTGCCCAAACTATCGACTTGCTTTGCCACCAATTCTACAAGCTGGTTCCCTGTAGCCCAACTCACATTAGCATAGACTCTATCAATGTAAACATTGTCTGATATGTTCGCTGAGATAGTCACATTGGTGCTATAATTAAACTCCTGACTAGCCACAGGGCTTAGGTCTCTAACCTCTGGGTTTATGTTATCTGGGGTAAAGTTGAGCTCCAGATAAGCAAAGTCAATGTAAGTCCACACACTACCACTTGCAAAACTATCAGAGTTGTTGTCTGTTACCCTCAAGAGGAGTGGCTCAGCCACACTCACATGGTCCACCACAGCTGATAGACTGCAGTTGTTGGTTGACTCGCTAGTTAAATATGGAAGCTTACAGGCATAGCTCCAAGCCCCTTCCTTGTAAACATCAACAACCAAATCAAAATTCTGTACTTCGTGGTGTTCCAACACGAGCCAAGCATTGGTCAACATATAATTGCTGGGCATATTACCTGAAAAATTGAGTTGAATATAGTCCTCTACAGTGTCATAAGTTGTTAGTGAGGCGTAGGTATCATCAGTGTCATTTAATTCAGAAAGCACATTGCTTGAAACAGAGTTTTCCACCCTTTCAGCCGAGTCTGGCTTCAGCACAACATATATATTCGTCCTGTTGGCGAGGTTGGAGTAGTTGGTGTCATTCGCCGTAATAAGGTAATACCCCAAAGTAAGGTTAAGAAGGGAAGGGATAGTCCAATTGTATGCTATGGTGCCGTTCTCATCTGCACTAGAGGTAACGTTTAGGGGAAAGCCAGGGGCATGGTTACTGTACTTATCTATTATATGCAAAGTAACATTGTTATTTGGAGAGAAACCGTACCCTGTAATCTGAACAGTTTGGCCCCTCTCATAGTAAACCCTATCTGTGGATATCCCAACAGGCCTCCTGATTACCTGGAACTCGGTCCTCTCCTTTCCTTCAGGGTTATCAGTTACGAAGGCAGAAACATTGAACTGTCCAAGAGGAGCATCATAGGCAATGTCATAGGGCTCATCAAAGGTTCCATCACTCGTTGAGATGCAGCTCCAAGTGTCATTTGTCCCATTAGGTTTCTCAACAAGAATGGTTATATTGGCATTAGCAGGCCATCTTGAGCCAGAGATGGTCGCTGTTTCGCCCTGCTCGTAGATGCTTTTGTCTGTTTCTAGAGCGGAATACTCAAGCAAGATGTAAGCGAAATTCAGATTGACCCAAGACCCTATACTGCTCCCAAGGTTATCCTTATCTGTCACTCTTAGTGTAATGTTGCTCGCCATTGTGCTCGTGGGGATGAGCGAAGTAAGCTCGCATTTGTCAAACCCCTCTGACGACCTATAAGTGACAGTGCACACATCAACCCAAACTGAATTGTTCAACCAGGTTATAAATACATTATAAGGGGTGCTCTCATAGTGTTGGAAGTAGAATGTAATCCTATGGAGGGCCCTCCCAACTGGTGTGTTGTTATCCCAGTTCATCTCCACATAATCCTCAAATGCTGTGGTGACTATCGTGGTTCTAAGTTCATCTGACTCGTTTACCTCTGCTAAGACATCACCCCCAACCACATTCTTGTCCCACTTTGCTGCAGAGTCTGGTTTCAACACCACCATCACCCAGTCCTCACCAGATTGTGAGGGAGCGAAAGTATCGTAAGCCCTAATCGTATGGTTGCCCAGTGGCCAACTCAGCTCTGTGGGTACAGTCCATATATGCTCAAACCCTCCAGTCCCATCAGCCAAAAGTGTTTGAGGATAGCCACTCACAGAAACATTGTATGGGTCCCTTATATCAAGGGTTATATTATCATTTGGATCAAACCCTGCGCCGGTTATGTTTACTACCTCTCCCCTATCGTAATATTGCTTGTTTGTTGATATGCCCGCAACAACATAGAAGTAATAGGGCCCAGAGATATTAACATTACCCAGTGAATCACTTGCGTATATGTATACTGTGTAGGTGCCACGTAGTGTGGTATTCGTGTAGGTGAGATTGTAGATACTACCGCTCAGAAGATCCATTGTATAGTTAACCACAGAGGCATCCTGTGGCTGATGGACCTCTGCAACAACAGAATCCATATTGAAATTATCAGTCACATTAACAGTTATGTTAACCTGTTCGCCTAGGTCGACAGATTCGGGTGCTGCTTCATAAGAGTGAACCATAGGGGCTAAAGTGTCCACTGTTAACTTTCTCAATGAGGAATTTGTGCCTGTGTTGGAGGCATTATCCGTGCAGTTTACAGTCCACCAGTATACTCCACTGCTTAGCCCTGTCACTTGTATTGAATTCTCTTGGTTGTTGATAGGGCTCTCAAGCGTCTCGTTGGCATTGTCATTGAGCACAAGGTAGCACTCTGCTAGATAAAAGTTTTCAGATACAGTAAAATTAAATTTAATATCCGAAGAGGAAGACCAGGTGTCATTTAGCGGGGATATTAAGGATATAGTGGGAGGTAAAGTGTCTATGGTGTACTTGAAAGTTGAGGTTGTATATGAATTGCCAGCGAGGTCATAAGCAGTGACCCTCCAATACCAAACATTGTTCTCCACTAAAGAGACCTGCTTTGAGGTGTTTGTGATAGGAAAAGTAGTGTAGGTGTAGTTAATATAAGAGAAACTAGACACCTCAGAAATCTCTATAGTGTAATTCGAAAAGTGTAGCTCCGATGTGTTGGTCCAATTCAGTGTGAGGGTTACCTCACTGCTAAAAGAATTATTCAGTGGTGAGACGAGCTGGAATGGGCTCGGAGGTGTTGTGTCTACTGTGAAGTTCCTTGTTTCACTTGCACCAAGATTGTGGTTTGTGGAGTTGTCGTAACAAGTGATATTCCAAGTGTAGCTACTCTCTGTCAAAACCCTTGTAAAATTATTCTGCTGGTTGTTTGCCACAGAGGTGTCTGTGCCATTCTCTTGTCCATTAATATAAAGGGTACAGTTCTCAATCCCAGTTGAATCCTGTGGTGTGTAAACAAAAGTAACAGTGGTGGTGTTTAAATAGCCGTCATGAGCTGGAGAATTCAGGGTGATAGTGGGACCCACTGTGTCCTCTGAGAGATTCACTTGCAAAGAGTAAACATCAGACTTACCCTCATTATTAGCAGCATCGGTGCAGTTGATATACCAAAGATAGTTACCATTGTCCAGCAAAAGTGTAAAGTTGAGAGTTGTGCCCTGCTGGGGATTGCTCATAGTGTCCTTTAAAATGTCATCAACAAATAGCTCGCATTGGGTTATGTTATCAAAGTTATCCGAGACATTAAAGTTAAATACCACTGTGTTTGAAGTGTTCCACACAGAGTCGTTTTCAGGTGATTCAAGATTAATGATGGGTGCATTAGTATCAAGGTAAAAACTTATGTTGCTCTCAGCCCACCCCTCGTTATTTGCAAGGTCAAAGCATTGTACATTCCATTTGTAATGGCCGTCGCTTAGGTTAATCTGAGAGAAAGAGTTCTCCACGCCACTCGTTGCCTCCTGAGTCTGGTTCTTGTGCCACCCAGACCAGTTCCCCCAGAGTGAGCAATTGCCGAGATTAGCGTCGGTTGGGGTGTACCTAAACACAATTGAGTTATTATTAATCCAAGTGGATGTGGGGTAGTTCAAGCTCACATCTGGCTCCAAAGTATCCAAAGTAACAACCCTCTCCTCAGTGTAATTGAGATTCCCAGCAGAGTCATTCACATAAACCATAAAAGAATAAACACCATCTGTTAAAGCTGTCTTGTTCTCCCAGTATATATCCCCAGCCACATTATCAAAACTCTCGTTTACGCCCTGCCATTCAAGCCTCACTGTGTCCTTGTTTGTATCAGTGGCAGTAATATTGACGAGTATCCAGTCCTGGGCAAGGTATGAGTTGTTGGGTGGGGTACCGGGGTTATAGGCAACATATGGGGCAATTGTGTCAAGATACAGTGTTCTTTGGGGAGAGGCATTTATATTGCCAGCAGTGTCTGTACAATTTATTGACCATGTATGCGTGCCTTCCGTCAGAGTTGAGGTTATGTAGTTCGTGGCATTGTTGGTTATTGAGGTGTTTGTTTTGTTGAGTGCCCCATCAACAATCAAACTGCAGTTGCTTATCCCTAAGTTGTCGGACACATTAAAACTAAAACTAACTGTGGCTGAGTTGAGATACACACCATCAGCAGGGGCCACAAGCACCAGCTCTGGTGGTTGTGTATCTATAGTGTAATTCCATGTGTAGTTTATCCAGTTGATATACATCTCTGTAGAACCAGTCTTCCTACTACCAGAGAAAGTAAAAGAGGAGCTTATGTGAACATACCACTCGCAATAGCCCTGAGCCCAGTTGGAGCAAGTATCCTTTGTGAAAGCATCTGTACCAGTGCTAGGGAGATCAACCCTACTCCACATCTCATTGAAACTTGAAGTGGAAGTTGAGCTTCCTATTATCTGCTCATTTAGATTGTCCTCTACCTGGTCATTGTCAAGCTCTGCCTCGTGGTCAGCGCTCACTGGCGTACCACTAGTATCCAGATTAACAGTGACATTGTAGTACATCCTCTGCACAAAGCCGTCTATTGCCCCACTTGGTACATTTATTCTAACCAAAGTAAAGTTGCTACACACTGCAGTTGCTTGAGAGCTCGCCCCAGGAGAAGTGGTGGCTGAGCCATAGCACCGTATGTAATAAGTGTCATTCACCTCAGAATACAAGGGGTCCTCTGGTGTCAGCAGTATGGTGTATTGCTCGCCTGGTGTTAGGTCCATTATCTTCTCAAAATTACCATAGCACTCCTGAGTTGAAAAGTTGTAATCAACACACTTGTATAGGTATCTGCCTCTTGCCCTCCTTGTAATCACAGCAGATGAAAAATTGAATCGAGTGGGGTCTATTGCGAAACTCTCAACAACCCTCTTGCCCCTTATGCATACCTTGTGGTTTGGAACTCTCTCTATGCCCTGTCTAATTAGAGTCTCAAACCTCGCTCCATTAGTAACATTGAAGAACGTGATGTTTGTATTAAGGAATTTTGCAGCCACGAAGTAATTAGAGCTCTCTTGTCTTGGGGGTATGCCAATAAGTCCGATTAAGCTCTTCAGTATAGGGCTTATAACACCCTCTGATTTCCTTAGTTTTCTAACCTCAATTCTCTTGTCTCTTGCCGCATCAGTTTGAGAAGAGCAATCAAGCACTGAAAAGTGCAGGGTAAGCTGATTACTGTTTGTAGTGTATGCCTCCAGAGTATAATTGCCAAGTGATTTTGGATAGAACCTAAGCAAAGAGTTTGCCCTGCCAGAGGAATGGTAAGTCCCATCCGGGGTTCTAACAACAACCCTCGCATCACTAGGCCCAATTCTAATCTCCACTACGTCACCCAAACAATACTCTCTCTGTGTCAATGAAACGTGTTTTGTTGAGTTGGCTTCACCCTCCTGAATCTCAAATTGGTCTGCCACTACGGAGAATGCTCGCTCTTCACCAATGCCGTTGTTGCCATACACACCAATCGAGTACTCTCCAGGGAGAGGTGGTAGGTAAGCAAGTTGCTTTGAATAAACTCTAATCTTTGTGGCTGTATTATCTGGTCTAGTAAGGTTAAGCCAAAGCCCTGAGAGGTTGCTTGTTTCAATTTGGATTATCACTGGCTCCCCCATCACATAAGTGGAGTTTTCAAGATACACCAAACCTGAGGCTACATAACTAACCATCAACAATGCTATTGTCCAATATAATGCCCTCTTTATCATCCTGTTAGTTCAAGGTAAAGGGCCACCTCGTTGTCTGGTGAAACATAGCCCCTTAACTGTGCAGGTATCTTCAGTTCAAAATCATACCTGCCGTAAGCCCCTGTGGTGTTTAGGTTGGTTTTTGTAATAAACACGATATCCTGCGAGCCATTGTACTCTACGCCGCCATCCCCATAATCCCAAAGTATCCCCGTAACAAATGCAGAGGTGTTGGTGGTATTGACAACAGGCACATCCAAGATTGCTTTACCGTATACAGTAAAGTTACTGTAGGCTCTGGGCTGACCATTGGAAGTGAATGTGGCATTCACCGAGTCTAGGAAACCACTAGTGCCCAACCTCGTGTCTATCTCCTCAAAATCATCCCCAGTATAGCCACCTGTTGTGTTCTTACTTATTGCTGCCAACTCGTCCCAGTTGATATTGCTATCAGAGTCTGCTGCGTAGATATTGGTGTTGTTTGTGCGTAGCTCAGCCCAGCGGAATGTTATGTTGTAGCTTGAGTCTGCAACCTCAAGATCCCCAGTTACATTACCCACAATATAGTGCCAAGCAACCACCTGTACTGTTGTGTTGGCTATGTTGTTAGACTCATTCAACTCAATAATCGAGCCGTTTGTTGCCAAGGGCGGGTCTACCAGCACATAGATATTGTGCACACCAATGCTGGGCTGCCAAATTACATAAGTGGTGGTGTTGCTACCTGCAGTCACATTAACGCTCTTGTTGCCATTGATTTGCACACCACCGTTATCTGGGTCACCATCAAAGAACTGCACCACAGCATTTGTGGCATTTGTGCCACCATAATTGGCAATTGTAACATTTATCGTAATATTGTGATTCTCCTCAAGGTTGGATTCATTGAAGGTTATCCACTCGCTCTTAATAACCAGGTCAGGGGCAGGGGCAGTGAAGTTCCAGGTTGCGCTGGTATTTTGGTTATTGGCGAGGTCAAAGCAGGTTACATTCCACCAGTGCAAACCCGGTGAAACCGTATAGTTAACAATCTTTGGGGTAGCATTTGTGGCATTAACCGTACTCACAACACTCCCGTCCACTGTTAGCTGACATGTGAAATTCTCTGAAAGTTGGTCGTAAACCGTGAAATTAAACTCAACGTGCACTGACTCTGACTCATTACCGTTTGGGGGGTAATTCAATTCAACCCAGGGTGCATGGGTGTCAACATAAATTATAGTGGTAGAGGAATTCTGTGAATTACCGGCAAGGTCTGTGGCTTCAAGAACGATAGCGTGCTGACCCTCGCTTATGGGGTTGAGAGTGGTTGATGTTGAGACCCCAGCCGTAACACTGCCGTTCTTGTTAGCAGTTGAGTCAACATAGAATTCATAGCTAAGGGTTGGCGCCATGTTGTCGGTGATATTGAAATCAATGCTAGGGGTTTGGGTATTAAACCAGGTCTTGTTCTGAGTTTCTATGCTTGGTATTGGTTCATCCAAATCAACATACAAGCTTCTGTTAGATGTTTGGTTCATCATAAAGTATGTAGTGTTATCATAACACCTCACTGCCCAAGAGTATGTGCCGTTGAGCCCAGACACCGTAAAATTGTTCTGAGCATTGTTCACCAACTCAGAGCCAGTTTTGGTCTGATTGATAGAGCCATTGATAATCAAACTGCAGTTAAAGATGCCTGTATCATCAGACACATTAAAGTAAAACACCTGGGTTGGATTGTTCGACCAATAACCGTCATCTGGAGCAACAAGCACAACCTGAGGTGGTACAAACACATTGAATGCTCTTGTTTCTGATACATTGCTGAACCCAACAATGTCTTTACAGGTCACATTCCAGTAATGTACTGACTCATTCAAACTAGACACATTTAATGAATACGATTGATTGTTGGAGATGTTTATATTACTAGAGACAACAGTGCTATCGACGGTCACATTACAAATGAGGTATGTGGAAGTCCCATCCAATGGTGTAAAGTTAAGTTCAACCGTTGTGGTAGAGAAGTTTTCCCCGTCACTTGGCTGGTTGAGTACCACCCATGGCGCCTTGGTGTCCACATAAAAGTTCCAAGCAGGTGGTTGATAATTATTAAAGTCAACATCGATACAACTCACAGTCCAGTTGTACAAGCCGTCGCTTAACCCAGTAAGGTTAAATGTGTTATTCCCCCCATTCACTGGGTCAGTGTCTGTCGCATTCTCAGCCCCATTTAACCACAGTGTACAGTTCCTAAGTGAGTATGGGTCGTATGCATAGTATGTAAGCGTCACATTGTTTACACTACTCCAACTCCCATTATCCGGCTTTAGCAAAGTCACATTTGGCGGTGCCTCAACAGTAAACCTGAAAGTTGCACTCGTATTCACATGCTTGGCAAGGTCTTTACAAGTGACATTCCAAGTGTAGTTCCCATCGTGATACAACTTCGTCACATTGTAAGGGGTGGCGTTGTAAACAATTATATTAGCCACTTCCACATATGCACCAGTGCCATCATTCACAGTTAGGTTACACGTCATATTGTTTGCCATATTATCATACGCCGTGAAGTTGTAGGTAACATAGTTGCTAGTTAGTGTGGTGCCATTGCCAGGAGTGTTCAGAGTTATTGTAGGTGCATGCACATCCACATAGTATCTCATGGGTGTTGCTTCCCCATACAAACCCCCAATGTCATAACACCTAACAGTCCAGTTGTGGTAACCCTCGCTAAGGTTGGTCTCAAATGAGTTAATGGCTCCTTCAGTGACAGTGGTGTCAGTCATATTAACAATACCATCAATCATCAAAGAACAGTTGGAGAGATTCCCGTTGGAGTAAGGGATATACTCAAAATAAGCATCAATTCCAGTATCGTCCCAGAAAGGCTCAAAAGTGGGATAGTTGAGCACCACCTGTGGTGGCACAGAAACATTAAAGGTGTAAGTGCTACTAATGTTGCTTTTGCCCGCCTGGTCAACGCAAGTTACATTCCAATAATACACCCCATTGCTGAAATTGTAGAAAGTCTTATTATAAGCCACGCCGGAAGTTAGACTCAATCCCGTGGCATTCCTACCCCCAGATATTGTAATGTTGCAGGTTAATTGAGAGGCAAGGTTATCATAACCAGTGAAATTAAAGTTTACACTACTTGAATTCACACTTGTGGAATTCCCGGGAAAGTTGAGTACGATGTAAGGTGGTGTGTCATCCACCACAAACTCGATGTTAGGAGTTTGGTTGCTATTGAGGTAAGTACCATTATCGTAACACAACACACTCCAATTGTGGTAACCCTCAGATATAGAATACAAAGTGATATTGTTCTGTGCCCCGTTATTTAGCAGGGAACCTTGCTTTGTGGCATAAATAACATTATCTATTAGGATCGAACAATTCTCAAACCCATCATTGTCACTTATTGTAAAAAGAAAGGTGATGTTCTCCAGTGTGTGCTGGTTAGCAGATGGATAATTTTGCGCAACTTGAGGGGGTTCAGATAGGTTAAAACCCCTTGTTACAGAGATGTTTGAATTGGTAGCATCATCACTACAAGTAACATTCCAATAGTGGAATCCGTCATTCACATTAGACATTGCTTGGGTGGTTGGGGTGGCATTCTGTGCACTTATTCCAGACTGACTCACAATACCATCGATGGTTATATTACAGGTGAGCGATGAGTCCATTGAGTCATAAGCGGTGAAATTAAACGTAACGGGTGTTGAGGATAACTGGGCCAAGTCTATGGGTGAATTAAGCTCCACCCAGGGTAAGCCAGTATCAACATAGAAGTACCACTCAGATGGCTGAGCAGTGAAATTACCTGTGTCAGTACAATTAACAGTCCAGTTGTACAAGCCGTCACTGAGATTTGTTAGGGTGAAATTGTTTAATCCACCATTCACAATTTGCGAAGAGCTAAGTGTTTGGTTCTTGTTACCATTAAGTATGAGAGTACAATTCTGAAACCCATCATTGTCGCTCGCGTTGAAATACAGCACCACAGTGTTGTTGTTTGTCCAACTCATATTCGCAGGGGAATAAAGCGCAACAACTGGAGGGTTATCAGTAATGTTGAACAACCATGTTTGCGAGGTGTTTTGATTGGAGGCATTATCCCAACAGGTAACATTCCAATAATGCACTCCCAAAGCAAGATTACTAACAGTCACAGATGTAAGCTCAGAACTATTGGCTTGCATATTAGAAGCTTCAATAGAGCCATCAAGGGTTAGATTGCATAACATCTGTGTTGCTAAGTTGTCCGTGGCTGTAAAGTTGAAAGTCACTGTGTATGACTCCTGCACAGTCCCATTTTGGGGCGCATTCAGCACCACACCTGGAGCACTAGTATCTATATAAAACCACCAAACCTCACTAGTGTTACTAAGGCCATTTGAATCCCAACAAGTCACACTCCAGTTATAAGACCCATCTGATATACTTGCCAATGTGAAATTGTTTAAACCCCCATTGTTCAACTGTGAACTACCCTTACTCTGGTTGTATACCCCATTAATATACAAACTACAGTTGCTAAGCCCAGAGGCATCTGAAGCAGTGAAGTAAAGCACAACATCTGTGTTATAATTTAGCCAAGTGCGGTTAGAGGGGCTGCTCAGAGCCACAGCAGGTGGAGCATTGTCCTGCACAGTTACCTTGATTATTGTTTCAGATGATGCATTCGAGAATTTAGAGTTAGCCACACACCTCACCCAGTTCACCGACACCACATTTCCCTTGAGGTTGAAAGAGACATTGGTATTGTTGGAACTAAGATTGCCTATATTCTGTGGGTTCGAAGAACCATTGAGCACAATATTGCCCGAATTGCTGATGTTGGTCCACGCTTGAGTTGAGGTGTTGTATTGCACCACCACATCTATGTCCAAACACTCACCAGAAGAGCAAGCCACATTACAAAGCACGGTAAAGTTCTCTCCCTGTAGCACACTAACATTATTTGTTGGATAGACTAAGTCCACATCCAGAAATCCAATGTTGTGCCAACTAACAATGTCCACATATGAATTAATATGGTCGATGGTATGGTTAAATGTCCTTGTTTGTGAGGGGTGTTGGTTGTCACCTATGAGAATCATCTCCAGTTTATCCTCTGGGGCTATCCTAACTTCTGAAGATGGGCTACATGAGCCAGAGGTGTACACATCATTGCCAGGTATCTCTTCCCCCACTGAATCCTCACATATGAGGGTTGAAGAGGTGTCGCTCACTTTGTAGAGCCGCCACTTGGTGTAAAGCCTCACACCGTCCACATAACTAAAAAAAGCCCTAAAGTTTATCGTGCCACCAGCAGGGATGTAACCCCCATTGTTGTCGATATAATTAGACACCGCAGACAATATTGTAAGTGAGGTTAAGGGATTTATTGTTGAGTATACATAGTTAGAAGTACCATCTGTGTTGTTTGCCAGTGTGATATTTGCAGGTATAGAATCAAAGCTGGAGGTGTAACCTTCGTACCACTTTCCTGACCACAAGATTGGCTCTTGCGATACATTAACCACTCGCTCTTCCGAGGTGTTAATATTCCCTGCCTCGTCAGTACAATTGATTCGCCAAGTGTAAATGCCATTCTGTAATGACTGGTAAAAAGCCTGAGAGATATCCTTAGTAATAGAGGTGTCTGTTTGGTACACCACACCATTGATTATCAAACTACAATTGCTTATTGGACTCGTGTCTGACACATTGTAAACAAACTCAACCACACCTGAGCTTGTCCAAACAGAATTGTTTGCTGGGGATTCCAGCTTCACAATCGGGCTCACTGTATCAATAGTCAGTGTGTAATTGTCTGAGGAAAAAGCAGACACATTGTTTTCGTTGGTACACTTCACATTCCAGATGAAACTACCTTCGCTCCCGAATGTTGTGGTTATGTAATTAGAGGCATTGTTAGTTATTGTTTCATTGTAAGCTTTCACTGACCACGAGGTTTCATTGGTATAGAGTGTACAATTTGTAAAGTTGGCAGAACTACTCGATGGAGTGAAATTAAAGGTTATGGTCATAGAATTAACATAAGAATTGTGCTCTGGGTAATTGAGTTGCACCACCACATCTCCGGGCTCTGTATAGTTCCAGGTGTAGTTTATCCAGTTCAACTCAATTGTTACAGATGGACTCTTCAAAGATTTACCCGGGGCTTGAAAATCTGTACTTGTGGCAAGGAAGATATAGTAGGTACAATAACCATCATTCCAATTTGAGCAATCAAGCTTACTGAAGGAGTAATTCCCCGTAGAGTCCATATCTGTTCTGGTCCATACAGCAGTAAATGTGGTGGAAGATGTCGAGTTACCAATGACAACCTCATTTGAATTGTCATCAGTAGCATCGTGATCAAACTTACCCTCATGGAGTGTATTTGTGAAAGCTGTGTTGTCTGTGTCTATTGTTACAGTAACATTATACCTCACCTCTCGGATAAACCCACTAAGCGCATTACTGGGCACACTCACATTTATAGCACAGAATTGTGAGCAACTGATTGTACCAAAATTCAGTTGATTAGCAGAGGCAGTACAACTACAATTGATGGTATCATCAAGTTCGCTCCAGAGTGGGTCCTCAGGGGTTAGAGTTATTGTATAAACCTCACCAGGTATTAGCCTTGTTACCCTTTCAAACCTACCCTCGCATCTCTGAGCAGAGAAATTGTAATCCTTACACTTGTATAACACCCTCCCTTTTGCTACCTTTGTAATCTTGGCTTCAGTAAAGTTCAATTGTGTTGGATCAATGGCAAAACTATCAACAGGTTTGCCTAGGTATGCTGGGGTCTTAGAAAGAGGCACAGACTCAATGAATAGTGTTCTATTTTCTACTTCAACATTCCCAATGAAATCTATATCCTTAACAGGACCATTCTCAAACCTCAGTACTGTATGAGCTGTGGCTTCAGTTACCACTCTATAAACCCTGGCGAAACTAGTGCCCCCATCCGAGCGTTTAATCTTAATGCTTAAACCAGAATCCTCGCCCTTAGAGTGCTCTTTCCTAGCACCAACAACCCTAAACCAGTCCCTCCCAACCAACTCGCCGCCCACACTAACCTGAATTTTGTACTCACCAATCTCTGGTGGGATAAAAGCGATTGGTTTGTCAAACTCCCCAGTGTATGAATAAACACTAGAAGGTGACTTGATTTTTAGGTTAATCTCTCCTTTGTAACCTGTTACGTTGTTCAAAACCAACGAGACTATATCTCCCAGCTCGAATACATGTTTATTTAGGAAACCACCCAAGTTGTGATAACTAACCTGGCTCCCAAGAACAGTAAAACCACCAAATTTTTTAAACACTCCACTATGAAGCACTTCAATTGAGTACTCTCCCGTGGCTTTTGGTGAGAAGAGGTAACGCCCGTTGCCCTCAATCTCTCTAAAACTGGAGTGATTTCCAGTTCTAAGGATTAATAAAGCCCCAGAATCTTGAGGGGTGTAATTTTCAACAAGTATTGGAACTAGTTCATTAACAGCAAACTCTTCTTTACTTACCTTTACAATTAGTCCACTCGTAAAATTAGAACCAATAATTAGAGCAAGTGCTAGCGCAAAGCAAACTATTACAATGGGTTCAAACCCAATTCTACCCATCATCACATCACACCGTTTTTTGGTCAAGTTGCTTAGTGTTATTGCTCTGTTGTGTTTGTAGCAGCTGTGCTTGTCTCTGCGTTAGCCTTCTCTGATTCCGCTGCTGAGTGCTCTTCTGGTTTGAGTTCGCCTGGCTTTAGCTTCAGCAACTCTGAAATCTTCTCGTTATTCTCGACAAGTTGATTGAGTTTTTGGATTAGGAGGTTCAAGCGCTTACCCCTTGCCTCAAAGTCAGCACTTATCTCCCGTTTGAACCGCTTGAGTGCTTCGTTGACAGTGTTCTCTAAGTCCTTTGCCTTCCTGGTCACTAGCTTTAGGATATTGTTAACATGCTCCTCGTGCTTCTTGAGGCGGTTGGTCATGTCCTCGAAATCCTTTTTCATTGCCCTCTCGTTCACCTTTACACTAAGTGCGTCAACCTGTGAGGCAAGCTTTTGCAACTCTGAATTCAAGGCCTTGTACATGGATGTGAGCTGGTTGAATTCGTTGAACTCCTTTTGAAACTCCATAAATATAGACTCAACCTTGTCTGAATGGCGCTCTATGTTTGCCTCTACCTTTCTGAGGTTGCCCAAATCTTTCTTTATATCCTCACTGAGTTTTATAATCTGCTCAATACCACGGAAAACCGAGAGAGTATTACGCATGTTCTTAATCTGCTCAAACAACTGGTTCATCATCGCCTCATTGCTCTCTATGTTTGCCTTGAGTGCCTCAACCTTTGCATCCACCCTACGTACCTCTATAAGCAATCTCTCTGGTTGGACTGATTCCACTTTATCCACTGCTTTTGTAGAGGCAATCTCAACCCTCTGAACATTCTTGGATAAATCAAGAATCATGCCCCTGAGTTCACCTACGAGGGCATTCAGTTGCGAAAACCTCTCTTGGTTTGCTTTCC
>QMQS01000010.1 GCA_003650585.1 Candidatus Woesearchaeota archaeon | reverse complement strand
TGCTTAATCTGCTCTATGTTTGGACAAAAGTCTGTTTATTTGGCGTTCAAGGCAAAAGAGTTTCATATTCGGCTATGCCAAGCATTGCTAACCTCGGGTTATTGTGTTGGGGGGCCTTTTGTTAGTGAGAGCTTTTCTGCCCGCACTTTGGAGTATAGAGGTAGTACCATAGATGCGTTAATACTCTCTCCTGAAGATTATTCCAATGGCAAGGACCCTATTGAGTTTTGTAGGAGTGTTAAAGCAGCTTGTGATAGGCATGGTATTAAGCTTGTGGTGCTGGTGCATGGTAATAATCAGCACAAAGAGCCTTATGTTGAGCTTGGCTTGGATGTTTTTGTTGCTGAAGACTACACCAAAGAGGTGTGTGATACCTTAGTGGAAAGGATTAAGCAACTCATAGGTGGCTTTAGGCAAGAAACGCCGCAACAAAGAAAGCAATTGTGAATAATACCCCCAAAGTAGACCCGCATAAAACGTTAATCTTCTCGCTCCCTCTTCACCCAACAACTTTGACCATATTCTGTTTCTGCTGTAGCTATATGAACTATTAGAAAGATTTAAAAATTCATTCTCAAGCTCTTCCTGTTGGACCCGTATCAAGCCGTGGCAAGCTTTTAGGAAAAGCTTGAGCAAAAACAAAAAACAATGGACCCGTAGCATAGTCTGGATAATGCGACAGCCTCCTAATCAATACTGCTGTTGGCAGTTGAGAAGCGAGCTGTAGATCCGGGGTTCGAATCCCCGCGGGTCCGTTAGGGACCGGAGACTCAGGACGCCAGTCCTCGTTGCCTCCGGGTCCGTCAGCAACCAAAGACTCAGGAAGTGTGAGGGTTAACAACTTCTAATGATGGGATATCTTTTTAAACATCCCAAGCATTACACTCCCTATGAGTGGTAAGCTGAAGGTTGTTTGGGCAGGTGAGGACCCCCGGAGATATACAAAGCAAGAGCTGGGCAACAAAGCCCTTGGATTGATGTTGCTTTACAATCTTCAGCAGCATAGTGATTTTGAAGTTCCAGATTTCTTTGTGATACCCACTACCTTCTTTAGGGCATATATGCAAAAACATGGTTTGGAGGAGAAAATAAGGGCAATTGAGCGAGGCAAGGATTACAGCTACTGTCCATTGTTTGCTCCACATGGTATCCAAGAACTGTTTTATGATTTTGCTCGCGAGTTCTCTATGCAACTCCAGCCACATTTCGAGAATCTATCTAACCTCAAGGTAGCAGTTTCTGAGCTGAGGGTTCTATGGGCACAGACCGAACCAGAAGGTGCTTCTGGAGTGGCTAAAGAGGCTGTGGCGCTAGACGATAGTCTTGTTAGCCAACTCAAAGCCATATCTTCCAAGCTTCACGATTTAGTGTACCGCTCAAGTTCGCCGATGGAGGACGCTGAGTTCTTGTTTCCAGGCGTGTTCACTTCTGTTCGGGTACCAACCTGCTTACACTCTTCCCCTGTGGACACTGAGGCACTTGCAAATGTGCTCTCGAGCCTATGGTCGCCTTATGCAGAGTTTTATATAGCGAGGCATGGCTTACAATCACTCAAGCGGGAAATGGCTGTAGTGGTGCAGCGGTTTGTCAAGCCCAAGTATGCAGGTACTATCTATTACTACGGTGGCGAAATCCAAGTGAAAATGAGAGCTCCACACCAACTTCTATCTAATAACCTCCTCAACCCACACATCGAGTTTAAACAATCCACTCCTATCTCCGATACAGAGCGTTCTTTAGTGGTGGATATGCTAAGAGAGGTTGCAGCTAAACTACAAGTTGAGCTCAGTGGGTCCTCTCGCTATGCCAATGGGTTCTGCCTTGAGTTTGTTGTTGATGACCTAAACAAAACCCATCTGGTCCAGTTGAGAGGTGTGCCCCCTCCGCAGTATCTCGAGCAAGCAGAGCGAGTGAGTGAATACTTACCAAGAATACCTAGCAGCAGGCTTATTTGCGAAACAGAGTATGAGGCAATACCTTTTGTTGTGGGTGAGGTCACAGGACCAGCCATAAACCTCATTGATTTTGATTTTAGTGGGGATTGGCAAACAAGACTTAATGAATTAGACCGGAGGTATAGTGGTGGTATCTACATATTATCACCTCGGAGGCCATTGATTAATCTAAGTATTGAGGAGAGCGATGCCCTGTTCCATATGCTCACTCCGAACAAGAGAGGGATTATAGCATGGGTTGATTGCCTAGGATGGCACCATCTCGATTGTGTGTTGGGTGAGGAGGGGGTGGTGGTTATTCAGATTACCGACCCAAAACAGACCTCCCCCATACGCCTCATAAAAACAGGGGAGGTAATCAGTATTTATAGCAACGGCCGCAGGGCAGTTGTTTACAGGTCATAGCTGCTATAGTGTTCAAAAAATTTTTATACTGTGCGTAGTTTCACCATGCTTCTACAAAGGATAAAAGATGCTAAAGCACCTAAAGAGACTTGCTATAATCCTTGCTTCGATAACACTCGGCTCTTTGGTTTTTGTTTGGCTGATTGGCAAGGCAGGGATTAAAGAGGTTGTAGCCACTTTTGTAGGCATCTCAGTGTATTGGGTTGGCTTCTTCTTACTTGTTTCCTTTTTATTGGACATTGTTTTGGCTTGGAGGTGGCAAACCATTCTTAAGTATCATGGTCACAAGCTACCCTTTTGGACCTGTTTTAGATACAGGTTGATGGGGTATGCGGTGAGCTACATTACACCGAGTGCGCATGTGGGTGGCGAGCCAGTTAGAGCGATGATGCTTAGAAAGCACAACATTCCAACTGCAGATGCTTTCTCTTCTGTGATCCTTGACAAAACTCTAGAAATAACAGCAGACATCTTCTTTGGTGCAATTGGAATGCTCATGGTACTAATCTCATTTAGAGTGCCCAGTGCAACCTACGGGCTGATGTTTGTGGCGTTCATTATAACTGTGGTATTGGTTGTAAAGTTCTTTAAAAAACTAAAGAATGAAGAGAGGATGTTTGTGGCATTAGCCACAAAGCTGGGGTTGATGCGCTTCAAATTCAGCCAAAGGGTGGTTAAAAAACTTGATGAGATTGAGGCCAGTATGTCGAGTTTTATGTCATCGAGTTTGAGGGGTTTTATATATGCCCTTTTGATGTCAGGGCTGCTCTGGTCGCTTATGTTCTTTGAATACTGGATTGCTTTGAAAATGATTGGCTACAACGCAAACATAGTTGAAATCTTTCTAGTGGGTGTTTTCATCGGTATATCTTACATAATCCCTGTTCCAGGGGCATTGGGAGTGCTTGAGGGAGGCCAGGTTTCCCTATTCCAACTTCTCGGTAAAGGTGCGAGTATAGGGATTGTGTTTGGGTTAGTTATTAGAGGCAGAGACATGTTAAAAACCCTGCTTGGATTGTGGCTCTTGTCACACAGTGGGGTTAATTTTTTAAACCTGTTTTTCAGTAAAAACAAGAATGGCAACCAAACAGAATAGCCCAGAGCTATCGATTGTAATCATAACAAAAAATGAGGAGCATTATCTCCCCAGATTGCTGGGGTCTATTAGGACTCAAGAATACAAAGATTATGAGATTATAGTTGCTGACAACAACTCCAGTGACAAAACCAGAGAGATTGCAAGGGATGCGGGCTGCATTGTTGTTGATGGTGGGTTGCCTGCTGAGGGTCGTAATGCTGGTGCGAGGGTAGCCAGGGGAAGGTATCTCTTGTTTCTCGATGCAGATGTAGTGTTGCCCCAGGGTTTCTTGCCAAGGGTATTGGAGGAGTTCAAGCAACGAGAGCTTGGTATAGCAGAGTTCTATGCCCGTCCAATAGATTGTAGAGCCCTTGATAAGATTGGGGTTTGGTTGTGGAACCTAGCTATTACACCTCTCTCTAAGTTTCGCCCATTGGGCTACGGGCATTGTGTACTGGTGAAGGCTGAGATTCATAAAAAACTCGGCGGGTTTGATACATCACTTACCCATGCAGAGGATATTGATTATTTTAGGAGGGCAATCCAAATAACAAAATTCGCAATAATAAAATCCAAGAGGGTATTTGTGTCCATGAGGCGCTTCTACACCCAAGGCTATTTACAGACTATGCTTAAATTGGCATATGCTACCATACAATGCTTTATTCACAAGCGACCAAAGGTTAAGGTCAATTATCCATTAGACATTGAACACAAACCAGTAGAGGGATTAAAGGATGAAAAGCAAGAGAAATGAACTGTTGCTTGAGGTACAGCTTGAACGCCTCAGAGTAGAGCGGGAGAAAGCCGTGCTTGTGCTGAACAAAGCTTTATTCATCTATTTCGTGTTTCTCACAGTTGCAATCCTGGGTTTTGTGAATGGCTACATCAAGGCAAAATATTTAAACATTCTGGTTGTTATGGGTTTCATTGTGCTCTTGGTTGGGACAATCCCTTACGTGAGAGTGACCAAGGCCGAGGAGAAAAAGCTCAACCAATTGGAAGAGGAATTGCGTCGGGAGTTGTCATAAAATGAATAAAAGAGGAATTTCACCTTTGATTGCCACTGTTGTTTTAATCGCATTTGCAGTGGCTCTTGGTGCAGTGATAATGAACTGGGGTAGCCACCTGGTAGAGTCTTCTTCAAACCAATCTTTAAAGTGCTCGGATTTGAGTTTCTCGATACACCCCTTCCCAAACGGGGGTTATGATATCTGTTATGATAATAACACCTTAAAACTGACTTTGGAGTCATACAAGGGTAGGATTGATAATGTAAAACTCATTGCTTATACCAAAGGAGATAAGCTGTTCACAGTGAAAGAGATTCTCAGTGCTCCTCTTGAGCCAGGTGAACCCCAACGCGTGGTTCTGGATTTTAATAGGGGCGAGTATGGTGACATACTGGATGTGCAGTTGTATCCCATCATTGGTAGGGGTGAGAAGGCATATCTGTGCAAAGAGGCGCCCGTGTCATTCGGCGAGGTAAGGCCTTGCTCTTAGTGGCTAGGCAATAGATTTAAATATTCTTGTGGTGTAAAACCATTCGTGGAGCTAGAATTAAGCCTAAAAAAGAGTTTAGAAGAGAATGCAGGGGATTATTTTGAAAAGAGTAAGAGGGCTAAAAAGAAGCTTGAAGGTGCAAGAGCCGCCTTAAAAAAATCTCTAGAGCAGCTTGAGGTATTGAAACAAAAGTCAGTGTTAGAAGCACAACAACAAGGCAAAATACCCAAGAGAGTTAAGCGCGAGTGGTTTGAGAAGTTTAGGTGGTTCTTTAGCTCGACTGGCAAACTGGTAATTCTGGGTAGAGATGCTACCACAAACGAGATTCTAATAAAAAAGTACACACAGCCAAGGGATAGGGTGTTTCACTGCGAGGGGCTTAAGTCACCATTCTGTGTTGTCAAGCTCGAGAACCAGGAATTGGATGAGGCAACAAAGCGAGAGGCAGCCATAGCAACTGCCTCTTTCTCAGAAGCATGGCGGACAGGGATTGCTGAGTGCGAGGTGTTTATAGTTAAGCCAGAGCAGGTCTCAAAGAGGGCACAAGCTGGAGAGTATTTGGCAAAGGGTGCATTTATGATTTACGGTAAGAAAGAGAGCACCACAGCACCAGTTGAATTGGGTGTGGGGCTCACAAGCCAAGGAAAGGTAATGTGCGCTCCCCTTACTGCTTTGAGTGCTCATTGCAAGAAGTATGTTCAGATTTATCCAGGTAAGGGTAAGGCCTCTGATGTAGCCAAGCGGCTCCAAAAGGAATTGGGTGGTGGTGATTTGGACGAGTATATAAGGTGTATGCCCTCAGGAGGTGTGAGTTTGAAATGAAACCCCTACCAATAAGCCGGCTTAGATATGAGAGGCCAGGGATTGGGGAACACAAGGGAGACAATGGTAGGGTGCTTGTTATTGGTGGTAGTAGGGATTTTGTGGGGGCTGTTTACCTCGCCGGAATGGCTTCGTTGAGGAGCGGAGCAGATGTTGTGATTGTGGCAGCCCCAGAGGATGTTGCATTCGCCATAAACGCGATGACACCTGACCTTGTAACTGTTAAATTGCCTGGGGATTACCTCACTCTAGCACACTACACACAGCTAACAAAACTCGCAAAGGGATTTGATGTGATGCTATTTGGAAACGGCATGGGGCTCGAGCCCGGAACAATGGAGCTCTGTAGAAGGTTGGCACTTATACCGATGTTTAAAGTCATTGACGCTGATGCGCTCAAAGCCATTTCATTGCAAGGCATCACAGGTGCAGTGCTCACACCACACTTGAGAGAGTTTCAAGAACTGTTTAGGAACACAACCCAAAGTGTGCTCACCACAACTGAGCATGAAGCAGCGGCAACCCAGAGCTATAAAGAATTGAGGGCTTACCTCTCAAAGAATGTGATAGTGCTAAAGGGCAGGGTTGATTATGTGCTCAGCTCCCAAGGTTTGTTCTATAACAAGCTGGGCAACCCCAGGATGAGGGTGGCTGGCACAGGAGATATATTAGCAGGAGTGATAGCAGGCTTGCTCGCTCAAACCAAGAGTTTAATGGAGAGTGTGGGGATTGGTTTGCCTGCTGTGTGCCGGGCTGCCACTCAACTCTACTCTGAAATGCGGGGCGGCTACACTGCATCAGACATATTAATGAGACTCCCCAAAGCAATATTTAAATAAGAGTTGTATTGTGTTTGAGTAAAAAAAGAGGAAAATGGACATCTTTACCGAGATAGGTCTCATCATTATACTCGCTTCATTGGTAGCTTACATTTTCAAGTTGCTGAAGCAGCCATTGATACCTGCCTATGTTGTGGCTGGGCTTCTTGTAACCCCCCTCGCGGGTTTGTTTGGTTTGAGTTTCAGCAAGGGCACTATCTGGACACTCTCTGAAATAGGAATCGCCTTCCTCCTATTCATTGTTGGTATGGAGATTGAAATCAAAAAACTCAAAACAGTGGGTTTAGTGACTACTCTTGGTGGCCTTGTCTCTTCGATTGTGCTCTTCTTGTTTATGTTTGGGTTGTCGCAAGTCCTGGGCTTGGCTTCAAGGAGTGCACTCTATATGGGCTTGGTGTTTGCCTTTAGCTCAACTATGGTCGTGGTGAAACTCCTCTCAGACAAACGCGAGCTTGGCACGCTCCATGGTAGGATAGTGGTAGGGAGGTTGTTAACAGAGGACTTCCTGGCAATCATGGTGCTATCATTTCTTGTGCCGTATGAGGGCTCTTTGCCTGGGTTCTTTGTCTCCACCTTATTTAAGGCATTGCTAATATTCTTTGGCGCCACATTGTTTGCCAGATTTATTCTGCCACCTCTATTTAAGAGGGCAGCAACAGATATGAAACTGATATTCTTGCTCTCACTAGGGCTTTGCTTCTTCACTTCAATGCTACTCCATTCGATCGGGCTGTCCATTGCAATAGGCGGTTTCATTGCTGGTGTTATACTTGCTAATACACCCTACAACTTAGAAATAATAAGCCATGTTAAGCCCCTGCGTGATTTCTTTGCCACCCTATTTTTTGTTTCATTGGGTATGGGCTTCTCTCTCTCTACAGTTGGGGATATCTTAATACCTATGTTTATACTACTCATTGTATTCTACACGCTCAAGCCACTGCTCGGGTTTATGATATGCCGCTTCTTTGGTTACACCCAATCCACGGCATTTCTGTCAGCAATTGCCCTCACCCAGATTAGTGAGTTCTCATTAATAATCGCCTCTGTGGGACGCACACTTGGGCACATAAGTGACGAACTGTTCTCTTTGATTGTGCTCGTAGCTATAATAACCATCTCACTCACCTCATATCTAATCAAGTACGATTTCAGGATATACAGAAAGCTACAGGGGCTACTCAATAGAATAGACATATTCAAGCATCGCGAGAGAGAGCTCCACTACCTCCCAAAGGGTCAGGATTACAACACATTGCTGGTTGGTTACAATCGCTTAGGCTACCATATCCTAAAGAAACTTCAGGTGCTCAAGAAGAGGGTTTTGGTTATTGATTTCAACCCAGAGGTAATCCACTACCTGATTAGCCAGAAAATACAGTGCATTTATGGGGACATAGGCGATATAGAAATCCTTCAAAGGATCAACCTCAAAAAGCTTGAGTTGGTTATATCCACTGTACCAGAGGAATACGACAACAAACTCCTCATTAAGGAGACAACCAAGGTGAATAAGCACGCTATACTGATTGTCACAGCCCAAACAGTTGAGTCTGCTTTAGAGCTCTACGATGCTGGGGCTGATTATGTGGTGGTGCCGCACCTACTTGGAGGGGAATACCTCTCAATACTCCTTGAGGAGTTCACCTCTGATTTAAGGCGGCTAATAGACAAGAAACTAGCCCATATTGAAGAGCTCAAAAAGAGACGAAACCTTAACAACAGGGCCCACCATTTTAGATTACCACTATAATATGGTTATAAATATTTATAAGAGTTGTTGAATAGGGTATAAACAATGATTGACGAAGACTGGCTTGCGAGGAAGAAGCGGCTTTTGGTTAAATACGGTTTTATTAAGAACAAGTATAGGGGGCTGTTTGCTGGCAAGACTCTCAAGGAGATGGAAAAACTTGTTGCCAAGATGAGTGATGCGGAGGTGGATAAGTATGCAGATGTTGAAAAGGCAGAAATAGCCAAGGGTCAGATTGTAGAGACTGGCTATCCCAACTCACTTGTGCGGAACCACCTCGTTTATGAGACAACGAATGACCCAATTGAAGAGACCTATTTCTTTGAGAAGGATATGATACGCGTTGATTTCCATTACACGAATTTTTACAAGATTATAGATGTGTTTGCTGCAACAGAGCAATCCTCTTTTTGGGGTGTTTCAGAGCAGAGATTGGGATTGCAACAGGATAAGGTGTCCCAATACCTGAGAGGGATAAGCGAGATGATAAAGGCACTCTTTCAGATTGTTAGAGAGCTTAGAATAATAGATGAGCGCCTCTCGTACTACTATGATATAGAGAACAACACCCCCACCTCATTGAGCTCAGAAATCACGCTGAAAGGTGTTTGGATTGACCAGGTAGAGGGCGGTGCCAAGAACCCAGCTTCTGTGTATGGCCTTGCTAACACAGTGGGCTTCTCTATTCTCCCTGATTTGTTCTTCAGAACCCAGGTTAAGGACCTCTCAAAACTCGATGAGCAGATTGATAAGATGCAATTCAATGAGAAGGTCAAGGAAGTGCTCAAGCGAAAACTGAGGCAATTTTATGAGTGGAAGAAGCGTACATTTGCAGAACTCAAACAGAGGCGTAGGTTTACGCTGAAGTATTTGAGGCAGCACTATGACACAATCAACCTCTACATATCTTGGATAAGACCATATCTAATGAATATAGAGCGGCTGCAGATGGATAGGCGCAAGATGGACAGTGCTGATATGGTGAGCTCCTTTGAGGGTGCAATGTCAGAGGTAGAGTTCCTTGCCACTAAGGATATGGGTGAGGTGCATTCTTGCTTGCTACTCAATTTTGTTTTCAGAACAAGACCCTCGATGGTTTACCATGGCGAGGGGTATCAGCGTGGTCCCCAGCATGTAGGCAGGGTTGAGATGACAATAAGGGGTTATGCCTGGGACAAGCAGGAGATTAGAAACTACATCAAAATGATGGAAGAGGAGAACATGCAGATGCTCGCTACAATAGACAAGTCGCTTGAAGAGGCACTCAATGCTTTGGGTGATGAGTTGTTTAAGTACCTTGAGGAGGCGGGCGAGAAGATGGGGGGAGAAGAGGAGCAACCACCGCCTAAGAAAAAGGGCTTTAAACTATCTGAGGTAAAGAAGAGTGTGCGTGGCTATGTTGAGCCATTTACCTCTGTCTGGGCTGGATTTAGGGAGCTTGCACAGGCATTTGGGTTCTCACAGTTGTTTAGTTTGGGTGGGGGCAAGGGCAAACCGGCATCAAAAGCCCTTGCAAAGACATTCAAGAGGAAGGATGCAGCGGGTGACGCAAAACTCTGGGCTTGGATGGCATACAAAAACTATAAAAAGGCACACAAGATGATTACCTGGTAAGGAAAATGAGTTACTACTCTGGTTTTGAATACGGGAACTCCATGGATAGGTACTTCAACCCGATTGATGCAGAGGGGAATCCAAATTTTGAAATCCCGTGGGCAGACAAGGTAGACATCTCTCAAATAGGTATATCTGCACCGCCAATGAAGGACCAACTCCAGGGTTTGAAGGCAAAGATATTCCAGGGTGCGAGAAAGGTGGAGCTAGGGTTCATGGGTAAGGGTAAGGGCTCCAAGAGCCAAGGTGCCACAACACCCGAGCAACTTGATAAAGACGCCCGGCGAGACATTAAGGAACTCGCAGATTTCAATAAGGTTAAGATATCTGTGCATGCCACCACAGCGGTGGGCAACTTGTCAGGTTTGACTGACCGTGGGTTCTTGGACGAGGAGAGAGAGAAGGCACTCCATGAGATAGAGCGCACAATAGACTTTGCTGCAGACACCACACATGGCGGGCCTGTGGTGGTGCATCTCGGCGAGTTTCCTAGGGCAATGTCAGAAGAGGACTGGGGCGAGACTAAGGATGGCAAGCCAAAATTCCTGATGTATCCAGAGGAGGCAAAGCACGCTAGGCAGTTTGTTGTGGACGGCTACACTGGCCAGTTTGTTGGACAGATTAGCAAAGACCAGGTGGTTTACGAGCCAAAGTGGCTAACTGCAAAGGATTATGAAGAGGACATGAAGGCAAAGGGCACTCCGATTAAATTGGTGGGTAAGCGCGACAAGTACGGCAACATAATACATGAGGATGATTGGGTTGATTTGGATGGCAATGTTATACCTAAGGATGCTGACCCAGAAGAGCTGTTTAGGCGCAGGGTGCCCAGATGGGACTCCAAAGGTGCCAAATTCGAAACAGTAAAACGCACATGGGATTATTTTAAGCAAAAGGCAGACGAGTGGAACAGGGAGCATCCTGACCAGAAGAAGACGCCAGCCATGATATTCTATGAGACGCAGCTGGACAACCAGATTTTGCAGAACAAGGGTAGTTCACTATTCTATTCGAGAGAGTATGATGAACTCCGTGAGAACCTTGCCAAGGCAAAGAAGGCATATGAGGAGTACCAAAAGTTGGAGAAGAGCATACCAGAGAAGGAGCGATGGAGAATTGCTGTAGAGAGGGTGTTTGGTAGGGGTGATATTGCCCACTTGATGCCTAGGGAGCACGAGATGCCCACCCAAGCCCTCCAGCGCTACATAGATGATATACAGAAGAACATGAGGTTTATGCATGAGGCCTCGGCAGCAGCAGACGCAAGGGCAGCAGAGTTGCTGGATTTGAAGCGACGCCTCAAGCCCATGGAGGATTATGCAAAAGAGAAAACAGCAGACACAATTGCAAGGGCAGCAGAGCGAGCCATGGCAAAATCAAAGAAACTAAAGGAGCCATTGTATATATCACCTGAGAACATCTTTCCAGAAACATATGGCTCGCACCCAAGTGAGCTTAGGGAGATTATACTCAAAGCGAGGGATAAGTTTGCCCAGCGTCTCCTTGAAACAAAGAAGGTTTCTTCAAAGAAGGAGGCAATGGAGTTGGCAAAGAAGCATATCAAAGCCACATTTGATATAGGTCATGCTTATACCTGGCGCAAGTATTTTGTGGGCTCAGACAAGGAGTTCCACGAATGGTTAATGAAAGAGATCGATAAACTCAACAAGGATGAGATTGTGGGGCATATCCATGTTTCAGACAATTTCGGTTATGAGGACGAGCATGTTACACCCGGAAAGGGTCTTGTGCCCATTAAAGAGGCAATCGAAAGATTCAAAAAGGCTGGGGTTACTGATATTATTGTGGAACCTGCTGAACAGGACTATTTGGCTATGTTAGGGGCTTGGAACATTATTGGAAGGCCCATCTATGGAGTAGCCAACGGTGGGCTGGGTTGGACTGATATCGAGCACTCATACTTTGGTAGGACTGCTCCCCCCTACTTTTTGTATGGTGATGCTGCTCCCTCCCCGCAGGAATGGACACTCTGGAGCGGGGTAAAGCTAGAGTAAATTTGGTTAAAAAGAGGTGTGGAAATTGGAGTTCGAACTCAAGAAGAACGAGCAAAAGGTTGCTGGTATAACCCAAGACGATTTTGACCTCGCTTTCAAATTCTCTAAGAGAATGTACCAAGAATTCGGCGACCTTTTGAAGGCTATAGTTCTCTTTGGCTCAAATGTTAAGGGTAGGAAGCCTCAAAGCAATCCAGAGTTTACAACTGGTGAAAACCAGCACCTCAAGCAGGGTTTACCCCCTGAGCCCACCCCTGGCTCAGCACCACAACCCAAGCAAGAGGAAAAAAACCCGGGCGATATAGACATCCTTGTGGTGGTTGATGATGTGACAGTGCAACTTACCCCTGAGCTTGTTGAGACCTACAGGATAATTGTAAAGAAGGTAATCTTGGATATCTCGCCCAGGATACACGTCACCTCATTGAAATTAACCTCTTTCTGGGCTTATATAAGGGCGGGTGACCCTGTTGGGTTGAACATCCTCCGAGAGGGTGTGGCTCTGCTTGATTCAGGTTTCTTTGACCCACTCAAGGCATTGCTCAGGCGTGGAATGATACGCCCCTCACCTGAATCTGTGTTCACCTATTTTGCTCGCGCTCCTCGCACACTTTATAATTCCAAATGGCACATTTTGCAAGCCACTGTTGACCTCTACTGGGCTGTTATTGATGCGGCTCACTCGGCCCTTATGGCTTTGGACGAGGTGCCGCCATCACCAGAGCATGTGGCTCAGATGCTTGAGGAGAAGCTTGTGAAACCAGGTCATATAAACAGAAAGTATGTTGCCACAGTGAGCAAATTCTTCAGAATCTATAAGGGTATAACCAGGCGCGAGATAAAGGAAGTGAGTGGTGCTCAGTACGACAGTTATTACAGAGAGGCAGAGGAGTTTGTAAAGGCCATGAAAGGGTTTATAAACTTACATGGTTTAAAGCCCAAGCTATGAGTTTCCAACAGGACAAAGCCAATGCCCTTAGGAAGCCTGACAAGTCACGCAAGGGTTCTATTGATACAAGTATAAAGCCACTGCTAAAGCTTATAAATTCACATAGGGATTATTTTACCACGAGTTCTTGTGCTGGGCGTACTGTGCTCATACACCTCTTCGGTCCAAAAAAGAATCAAGCAAAGTGGCTATTTAAGACACACTCCAAAGTTACCCCGGAGCAGCTTTACAATGCAATGGCTGGGTTTAAAGCCAAGCAAGGGGTTGTGTGGCTCAAGTTTGAGCCATTCATACTACATGTTAGGTGCAATGGGCTTCAACCCGCAATTAAACTGCTAAAGATTGCTCGGGATAGTGGGCTAAAGAAAAGTGGTATTATTGCAGCAGGCCAAAGCTATGTTGTGGAAATTGAGGGCATTGATCGCCTAGAGACACCTGTGTTCAAGCGAGCTTTATTAGTGGATAAAGACTACCTAAAGCAACTAGCACAAGAAATAAACAAGAAATATATGAACAATAAAAAAAGGGTTGGGGTTTTCTTTGAGCAACTCCAGCACTTACTTCATGGCTAGGATTATCACTATAATAAGGGCAAGTATGAATATTGCCCCAAGTAGGCCCACTATTACCCACTCATTCAAGCCAAAAAGCAATCCCTCTTCTGGCTCAGCCACCACTGGTCCACTTATAGTTGGGGTCATTGGTGGTGTAATCACTTCAACCTCTTCACCGCTTATCTCTTCCTCAGGCGGCTGCTCCTCTTCCTCCTCACAAGCCAGTATAGTGAGCTCAGCACTCTGGTAGTCCTCGAGTTCATCCTTGTCCCTGTACAGTCGCATCTCGATTGTGTAAGTGCCAGGGGCTGTGTCACTTGGTAGAGTGATTGTGTGGGTCTTGCTGAATGTGTTGTCTTCATCATAGGGGTCTGACTCAAGCTCAATGTAGTTGCCTGGTCCACCCTCTGTTATATCTATCCCCAGCGCTGAGTTCTTGATTGTGTAAACAACCTCATCCTCGTCCTTCTTACCTAGGTTCATTATCTCCACTTCAATCTCTGTCCTCAAATCGCACTTAAGCTGGGTCCTTGCAAGGTTGAATGAGATTATTCTGAGGTCGTGGGTTTCCTTTTCCACCTCTAATTCCATTAGTATCTCGACCCTATGCTCAGCACCTTAATCGTCTTCACCCTCGTTTACATTCTCCAGGTCGTAAGTGTCAGCCTCTACTTTCAATGGTATGTCAAAGGTCACGCTTATTGTTTCTTTGTCATCTGCCCTAATCTTTATTTCATTGCTCTCCTCTTCCAAGTCGTCACCCTCATCTATATCCTTGATTGTGGCTCTCAACACCACATTCTCTATATCAACATCATCGTCATCGCTGTAAAGGTTCTCAATCTTAGCCCTGACCTCAACCTTAGAGTCTGGGTCTATCTCTACCGTATCCCCACCATTCACATCAACATCATGACCCCTGCCATTAACAAATATGTCTAGGTCCCTAACCCTCAGCATAACCTTGGGGTCAATCTTTAGTGGGAATGAGGTGTTGTATTTGTCTGTTGTTATCTTAATATCACCTATTGTGTGAAGCCCTGACGCCTCATCCTTTGGTACATAGAATGTGACACTGATTTGCTTTGATTCACCAGCGTTAATAGTGCTTGGCACATTTGAGAAGCTCACATTGTACTTGGATGAAGCAGTTGAGGTAAGCACCACATTGCCAAGGTCAAAATCACCATCATTGATAACTGTGAACACCTTGGTATAGGTTCTGTCTCTCAAGAGGTTGGTTGCTGTGAGTTCTGTGGGTGCCTCAAGATGCCCCACTGGCTCCTCAACACTCACTGCTAATGAGCCACTCTCAGTTACACCGTTAGATGTGACCTCGAAAGTGCCGTTGTAAGTTCCAACTGGTGTGCCTGCTGGCACATTTATGGTTATTGTGATTGTTTTCTGACCCTGATAAGCCACATCAAAGTTGTTTTCTGACACGCTTATGCTGCTGCTTGGAATTGTGTCTGTGCCACCCTCTTTAGTGAGGTCGCTAAATGTAATCACAACATTGCTCAACCCTGAGTTGCCCAAATTGTCTATGGTTAAACTCTCATCACCAGAGAAACCCTGTGCAATTGTTGTGACAATGCTTGTTGGGTTGATGCTGAATTCAGGCACAGAGTTTACCTCGAGCACCAACTCAACGCTGTCATTTGCCTCAGAATCAGAGGCATTAATCACACCAGAATAAATTGCTGCAAACTGCGAATCAGGTATGCTAATGCTAAAGTTGACCTGCTTGACTTGACCAGGCATTAAGCCGCTAACCTGGGCTATTGTGGGTCCAGGTATGCTCAAGCTGCCATTCACCAGGTCTGTCGCAGAGAACACAACATTCAACACCTCTGTGCCGG
>QMQS01000009.1 GCA_003650585.1 Candidatus Woesearchaeota archaeon | reverse complement strand
TACCAAGCTTTAATCGCTGCTGCAAGTGAGAGAACCACAGAGTATGAGGTTGACGATTACCGAGGCTGGTGAATTTGGCATTTGTTAGGAAGCATGTTCGAGCTTTATTTCTCTTATTTTATTCTTTCAGATTGCTCATAAGATTTAAAAACTCCAACAGTTTCATAGTTCTTTTGTTTTTAATGCAGGGGTAGCCAAGTCCGGTAAGGCGGTCGGCTGCAGACCGACTAATCACGGGTTCGAATCCCGTCCCCTGCTCTTCTACTAAGATGAGATTGATTTTGGTGAGGCATGGCGAGACTGAAGAGAACGTTGCTGAGATTATACAGGGACAGATACACGGCAGGTTAACAAAAAGGGGATTGGAACAGGTGAGGAAACTAGCTCTCAGGTTAAAGGATGAAGAGATTGATGTGATATTCTCAAGCGACCTACTCAGAGCCAAGATAACAGCCCTAGAGATAGCAAAATACCACAAGCAAACCCCGCTTTATTACTCTGCGGATTTCAGAGAGAGGAGTTATGGAGTGTTTGAGGGTAAGCCAGTCAGGTATTACCTCAAGGTGAGGGAAGCCAAGGGTGGCTCAAGAGAGAGCTTCGTGCCAGAGGGAGGGGAAAGCTTTGTCCAGGTAATGGAGCGTGCCAACAAGGTGCTTAATAAAATTTTCAAGGATTACAAAGGCAGGTGTGTGCTGGTGGTGGCGCATGGTGGGTTTAACAAGGCACTGCTGGGTGTGCTTTTAAAGCTCCCACCTAGCGAGGCAATAAACCTAGAGCAAGCCAATGCATGCATCAACATCATCCAGGTTGCGGATAATGCTCAGCATAAGGTGCATGTTATAAACTCAATCGAGCACCTCTAGGCAAAAGGTTTTAAAATCATCACTTATTAAGAGTTGCAAAAGGCATCACATCATATTTAGGGGGTGTAGTTATGGTAAGTGTGGAGTTTGAACCAAAGCCAAGAAAGCTCAAAAGAAGAGAGATTAAAGCACTTAGAGAAGCAGGGGCAAATCGAGAGTATATAAAAAATGCAAAGATTGTTGAGATTGACAAGGAGATACCTCCAGATGTGCGGCTCTACACAAGAAATCTAATATTTAATCCTGCTGACTTCAAGCCAGTAGAGTTGGGGTTTAATGAAGAGCCAGATATTAGCCAACTCTGTGTTGGTATTGCCTGGCCAGAATGGGACGTGGGGGTTGCATGGAGGCCTGTTGCTCACCCTCCAAATGGAGCACCCCACAAAGTTGAACTAACGGCCCTCTTAGAGTGGTATATCCTCTGGACCCTAAACCAGAAGGTAAAAGAATTCAAAAGACTTAGCCCAGAGGCAATCCACTATGAGGCTGGAGTGTTTCAGGGGCTCTCATTACTAAACCCCCATTACCTGGGTTTCTATACTCTAATACCTGCAAAGGGAAATGAGCAAGTTAACACGATTGCATGGATTTATTTCCCGGTAGAGCCACAGGAAATAAAAGCAATTGATGACCTACTCAAACAGCCATAAACACCCCATATAGGGTTAAATTTTTAAATGGTTTGTAACTCTTCAATGATTAAAAATGTCAAAGTTCACAAGAATCTTGGATTTGTTTCGACCCCAAGAGCCAGAATTACTGCGTAGCCAGATGGGGGAAGCAAGGGGATTAGATGGAAGATTAAGGGAGATACTGCATGAAAGAGGCATTCCTGAAGAGTATTTGGAAAATGCACTGTACCTCCCAGCAACATGGGTTTACAGAGATGGCACACAAGAGGCAGGTGTGCTTGTTTTCTGTGAAAAAGACTTCCAAGAGAAGAGGCTACACTTTCCACTTGATCAAATCTTGCCAGAGGCATTTTATGACCTGATTGAGGACATAGTCATATATGAAGAGCCCCATTTCCAGAGAAGGGAGCCATTTTTAAGAAGCCCAAGTAAAGGGGAAGAGCTGAGAGAAATACCAGTAGATGTTCTAATTGAGGGCTACTTTGTTAAACCCTTTCCACCAAGGGAAGGCGCTACACACAACCCAATGGTTGAGCCATACAGCCCTAAATGTTTCAACCCCACACTGCACTCAAGAGCCCATGTGAGGTTCATTGCAAAGAGCCACACCAACTTGGTCGGCATGATTTATCTACCTGTAATGCCAATCGAGGAAAAGAGCTTACCCCTTCTACAAAAGGAATAAGTTTTATAACCAATTGCATCTTTTTTCTAAATTAAGCCGGGTTGGCGGAACGGCTAACGCGCACGGCTCGAGACCGTGTTCCCGCAAGGGAGTCCAGGTTCGAATCCTGGGCCCGGCGTCCACTCTAGAAACCCAATCAAAAGTTATAAATATCTCTTCTTGAAATGGCTAGTAATGGCAATAATAAAAGCAAAGCATCTTGGGTTCTGTGAGGGTGGTAGGAACAGCATTAATAGTGTAATAGAGCTTGCAAACCAGGGTGAAAGGGTTTATGTTTATGGTGAGTTGCTCCATAACAAGAGCGTGATAGCAAAACTCGAGCAATTAGGAATAACTTTTCTAGAACCAAACCCTGATGTTAAGGTGGATGGTAAGCTTGTGATACGGGCGCATGGCATCTCTAATAAACTAAAACAAAAACTCGCCTTAAACAATGAGATCGTTGATTTGACATGCCCAAAGGTTCGCAAGATTCATGCCTTAAGCAAATTCATGGAGAGTAAGGGTTACCACATTGCATACCTTGGAAAGCCAGGGCATCCAGAAGCAGAGGGCACACTAGGCAACCTCACCAATGCTACCCTGGTCACATCCTTGGAAGATGTAAAGGCTATTCCTCATGAGAAGCTTGCATTTCTAGCTCAGTCAACTGCTTCATTGGAAGAATTCAACAAGATTGCAAATTATCTTAGGGCTTACAAACCAAGTAGTGTGGTGTTCAACACAATATGTGACTCAACCCTTAAAAGACAGAGAAGCGCTGCAGAGGTTGCTGCCAGAGTGGATTTAATGGTAGTTGTGGGTGGCAAGAACAGTGCTAACACAAGGCAGCTATATGAAATCTGTAAAAAGCACACCACAACAATCTGGATAGAAACCCCAGATGAGATACTCAACTACAAAGAAGAGATTGAGAAAGCAAACGACATTGGATTGACAGCAGGTGCCTCCACACCTGATGAGGATATTGATACAGTGTTTGAGCGAATATCAAAACTGAATTCTTGAGATAACTTTATAAATTATTATACTTTAACCATTATTAAGTGGTCACTAAGATGGCTAAAGAAACCCCTACCTTAGAGGAGAGATTGGAAGTGTTTGGGTACGTGGTGCATAGTGAGCTAGGGGTGAAAGATGAGATAGTGGTGCGGATGCTGAGACCACACTTTGGTACAGGCGAAGAGGTCACAGATTATCTAATTCTCACCAAACTTTATGTGGATGACCCTCCTATTTTAAGGAAGCGGTTTGCTTCCTATGTTGGAAAACAGGGACTGGATAGGGCATTTAAGGAGAACCCAAATTATTACCAAAGAGTGCGGCTTTCAAAGGAGTTAATAGCAGAGGTAAAGGAAGCCCTCACTCAGCGCAGGCATTACCGAATTCATCCAGATGATATAAAGTTGCCCGAGGATTAACAAAAGATTTATATTACACCATGGCTGATTCTAAGTTAGAATGGAAGAGAAGGTTAAGAGGATAGGAGAGGAACGCTTCTTGGTTAAATCTGATGAGGATGACTCCAAATATTATGAGGTGGACCTAGCGTTGCCGTTCTGTGAATGCAAGGGTTTTTATTATACAAAAAAGCCTTGCAAGCACATCAAACTTGCTAGGGACGCATTAAAGAAACTAAACAAACACACTGGACACAGGACTTAGCCATTGCTATAATTTTTAAATCTCAAGCCCTTATTTTGGAACATGCTACAAACAGGTACTGCACAACTCCCGCTCCATGGTGGAAAGGCGCCTAGGTGGCTCTTCTCTCGGATGACCAAACTCTCTGGAACAATCGCAAAGGTGATTGTGGATTCCTACGGGCAAGATGAACTATTGAAACGCTTGAGCGACCCCTTCTGGTTTCAGAGTTTTGGTTGTGTGCTGGGGTTTGACTGGCACTCCTCTGGGCTTACCACAACAGTGTGTGGTGCTCTCAAACAGTCCCTCAATCTTGAGGAGCACGGCATCGTGGCTCTTGGGGGTAAGGGCAAGACCAGCAGGAAGACACCAGAAGAGATACTTCAAGTAGGTGATATGCTAAACCTCTCTGAGAGAATTACGACAGACTTAATTAGGACAAGCAAACTTGTGGCAAAGGTGGACTCCAATTGTGTGCAGGATGGTTACCAGTTGTACCACCACACATTTTTCCTGAATGAAAAGGCAAAGTGGTGCGTGGTTCAGCAAGGCATGAACACAGTCTATGCAAGAAGATATCATTGGATTGGTTTTGGCAAGGTGGAATACTTTAACGATCCCCATTCTGGGATTGCGACACAGAAAAGAGAGCAGGATGTGCTAAACCTCGCAGCAAGGGAGAGCCAAGAAACCAGAGAGGTGAGTTTGGACATACTAAAAGACAACCCAATCCATCTAAAGAGATACCTGCAACCTTCTACGCAGAGATTGCTTTCTGAGTTCTCACCCCACTTAAAAATGCCTACCCACCATGAGCTCACCCAAGCACACCTTACAAACAGTGTACTCAAATCTCTGCAAAAGGCATACGAGATACAGCCAGAGGATTATGAAGAGCTTGTGAGCTTAAAAGGTATTGGTGCAAAGTCACTCCGGGCTTTGGCTTTGATATCAGAGGTGGTTTACGGTGCTAAGCCCAGTTGGAGGGACCCTGCAAAATACTCTTGGGCACATGGCGGCAAGGATGGCTGGCCCTATCCTGTTGATAAACAAACCTATGACAGCTCTCTAGAAATGCTTAAATCAGCAATACAAGAGGCAAACCTGGGTAATAGGGAAAAGATAAATGCATTAAAGAGATTGGCAAACCTAGTCAACCACTAACTCCACAATATCTCTGTCCCTGAGCAGGTAGCTCAAACCCAACTTCTGCCCTGGGAACTTTGATGAGCCCCAAACCCTAGCATATTTGAAATTGGCGAGGATTTGTTTGTGCAACCTCTCACAAACGTCCCTAATGGTTGCACCCTCATGCATAATGAGTGGTTCCTTTAAGTCGGGCTTTTTCCTTGGTTGCTTTAGGTAGACACGCATCAGTCTTAAACGCGAGAATATCAGCTCTTTTAACTGCTTGATGTTGGTGCCCTTGGTTGAGGAAACAAACAAGTCTGGTTTTGCTTCAGATTTAATCCTCGCTATGAGTGCAGCGTCCATCTTGTCAACCTTATTAACAACAACTATGCTAGGCATATAAACCCTGTTTCCAGCCAACACATCTATGAGCTCATCAGCAGATATGTCTTGCCTAATCACAATGCTTGCATTTGCAAACCCCATCTCTCGCATAATGCCCTTAACTGTTTCCTCACTTATTTTGGTCAGTTTCACTGTTGTACCAAGGTCAATACCACCAAACCCTCGCTTTGCCACACTCACATCAGGTGGCTTAGTGTCCAAACGTATGCCGGCATTATAAACCTCTTCTTGAATCACACCAAGCTTAGAGTAGGTGCGCTCATCAAGCACAATGAGCATTAAATCCGAGGTTTTGATAATGCTCAGCACCTCCTTACCACGCCCAAAACCTTGTGAGGCACCCTCAATCAACCCAGGTATATCAAGCAACTGTATCCGAGCTCCCTTATGGAACAGCATCCCTGGCACCACATCTATTGTGGTAAAATCATAGTCACCCACATCTGACTTGGCATTTGTCAATAGATTGAGCAGAGTGGATTTGCCAACGCTTGGGAATCCCACCAGCACAACAGTGGCATCACCTGTTTTCTTTACAGAGAAACCTGTGTGCTTGCTCTTCTTACTGGTTTCAAGAGCAAGCTCTCTCTTTAGCCTTGCAATCTTTGCCTTGACCAAGCCTATGTGGTGCTGGGTGGCCTTGTTGTACTTTGTTGTGCGAAGCTCCTCCTCAAGCTCAGCAATCTTTTGCTTTATATCCATACAACTCAGCTATGAATCCAAGCAAGTTAAAAATCTTTCGCGCTGTATTCACTCAATTATATACCTGAGTTCTTTTAACACATTGAGCACATATTCAAGGTCTGCTTTGGTGTGTGCTGCAGAAACCTGAAAGCGTATTGTCTCCTCCCCTTTAGGGACAACAGGGTAGGTGAGCCCAACCACGAGTATTCCCTTTTCAAAGAGAGCCCTAACCAGCAACTTGGTTTTCTTTGTGTCTCTCACCAGAAGAGGCACGATGGGGTGCTCACCCTCAATTATCTCATACCCTATGGCCTTTACACCCTGCTTGAATAGCTTTGTGTTACTCGCCAACCTTTCCAACAATTCCTTACCCTTATCACTGCTCAGAAGATTGAGTGCCTTTAAGGCAGCAGAGGCCTCTCCAGGTGTAATTGGGTTAGAGTAAACATAGAATGGTGAAGTCTCCCTAAGATAAGCCACAACACTTTTGCTTGAGGTAACATAACCCCCATTAACACCAAGGGCTTTGCCCAAGGTCGCCACCAAGATATCCACATCACCTTTAGTTACCTCTGTTGTGCCCCTTCCTGTGGCACCATAAGCCCCCACACCATGTGAATCATCAACCATTGTAATAACTCCATGCTTGAATCCATCGTTATATTCCTCTGCAAGGGCTTGGATTCTGCGTAGGTCTGCATAATCCCCACGCATGCTAAAAACCCCATCTGTTACTATAATTACTCGCTCACACTCACCCAGCTTGGCTTGCTTTAGGCAATAGTCCAAACCCTCCCTTAGATGGGAGCAATCCAGATGCCGATAGATGAATTTCCTTTCCTTGGGTACTTTGGCTAATCTAATTGCATTGATTATGCAATTGTGGTTGAGTTCGTCACTCAGCACAATTGATTTCTCTGTTAATAGAGGGGCTAGCACACCGCACACTGCTGCATAGGCACTGCTAAATATCATGCATGCCTCCTTGCTGTGAAACTCTGCCAGGGCTTTCTCAAGTTGTACATGGGGTAAGAAAGTGCCATCAATAAAGCGAACAGCACCTGGTCCAACCCCAAATTTCAAGCTGGATGAATGCTCTGCTTTAGCCAATTCCGGGTCTAGATTGAGGCCAAGATAACTGTTGGAGTCCATCTTTATAAAGCCCCTATCTGGATGACCCTCAAGAAAATATCTAAAGCCAGAGCCTTGCTTTGGCTTCTCAACCTTAGTAATAACCCTCTCTTTACCCTTAAGCCGCCCCTCTTCTTCCAGCAACTTAATGCTTTCCATTAGAACTCTGTTTAGGTTAGAGAGCGGCATCAGAAACATAGAAACTTTAGAACTTATAAATATTTTTATTCCCTTGAGCAAGAGTAAGCATCAGTTGGCACTGCTATTGGTTCATATATAACCCCATTGTTTGAGAGGGACTTAACCTTAACCACAAACCCAAGTCCAGCCAATCTAGCACCCATTACATCTGCTATAATGCTATCTCCAACCATAGCAACACTCGCAGTATCTCTTGCACCAAGCACTTCACATGCCAACTCAAAAGCCCCTTTGAGGGGTTTTGGGATTCTGCTTGGTACAACTGGGACACCATAAAGCATCTCTATCTTCCTAATAAACCTCAATCGCTGGGAATTGAAGTAATGTGATGTCCTATTTGTTAGTATGACAACATCAAGTATATTGCTAAGGTAACTTACCTTACTCACTATCTCAGGAATTAGCTTTAACCTACCCTTCGGGGTTAGCACACCATCCAAATCAAGTATTAGGTGCTCAATACCCTCTGGCACCTCTAGTTGAAGTATAGAGTCTAAATATAGGTCTGGCTTGAATAGCCCCAATCCAAACCTTTGCAGTTTTTCTGTTGTGATTTTACCATTCACCAAAAGCAAAAAAACATCTATATTTAAAAAACTAATCCCAGAAAGATTTATTAAAGCAGCCTTGTAAACCCAGTTAGAATGATAAGACACAAAACAAGAAAGGTTGTTGTTGGTGGGGTTGGAATAGGTGGCAACAACCCTGTGCGTGTGCAATCAATGTGTAATACCAAAACAGAAGATGTAGAAGCCACAATCAAGCAAATAAAGCAACTTGAAGAGGCAGGTTGTGAGCTTGTGCGTGTGGCAGTGCCCAATTTCAGAGCAGTGGAAGCACTACCCGAAATAAGAAAGAACATTAGCATACCCCTCATTGCTGACATCCATTATGATTATAGATTGGCTTTGGCATCTATTCCGTATGTTGACAAACTTCGCATCAATCCAGGCACACTCGGAAGCAAGGATAAGATTAGGGCAATAGTTGAGAGAGCCAAACAATATAAAGTAGCAATCAGGGTTGGTATAAACACTGGTTCCTTGGAGAGGAGGGTTAAAGCACGGCTCAAGAATAATGTTGACACAATGCTAGCATCTGTGGCAGAGAATATACGCCTGCTTGAGAGGCTTGGCTTTGAGGACATAATCGTTGCCCTAAAATCCTCTGACGTTGTTGAAACAATAGAGGCATACAGAAGATTCTCCAAGCAGTATGATTACCCCCTGCATCTCGGTTTAACTGAAGCAGGTTTGGGCTTATCTGGTGCTATTAGGAGTGCAATTGCAATTGGGGTGCTTTTATCTGAAGGCATAGGTGATACCATTAGGGTTTCTTTAACGGGCAACCCTGTAGAAGAGGTTAGGGCTGCGTATGACATACTTAGTGCACTGAAGCTCAGAGAGTATGGTGCTGTGCTTGTGTCTTGCCCCACATGCTCAAGATGCAGTGTCGACCTTCTGAGGATTGTGAAAGAGGTAAAGCAGCACATCTCTAGTATAAAAAAACCCATAAAGATTGCAATTATGGGTTGCGAAGTGAATGGCCCAGGAGAGGCAAAGGAAGCAGACGTGGGGCTTGCTTTTAGCCATTCAAAGGGGTTCTTGTTTAAGCATGGCAAGATTATCCAGCGGGTTGAGCAATCAGAGGCAATACCAGCCCTAATTAGACTTATAGACAATACGCTAAACTCAAGTTAACTTTAAATAACTCACTAACTCTTGCCTTAAACCCTGAAATTGCTTTGGGTTACTCTCTACCAGGTTCTTTGTTTCACCCGGATCAGTGTTTAGATCGTAGAGTTCAAATTCGTCTGTCTCAGGTGAATAAATCAACTTCCAGCCATCACTCGTCCTTATTGCCCTATAAAAAAAGTTATACAGGTAATCTGTCTCTGAGAAGGCATCCAACCTCATTTGCTTGCCTTTTAGCATCGGCACAATCGATACACCCTGGATTTGGTCTGAGAGTTCATTTTTAGGCAAGCCCAATAACTCCAAGAGGGTGGGCATGACATCTATTAACCTAACCTGTTGGTTTATTATCCGCCCATGAACCTGGTTTGGAAGTTTTAGTATAAGAACAACCCTAACAAGCTCATCGTAAAGAGAAAGCCCATGGTCAAACCTCTTGTGCTCATAAAGCCCCTCACCGTGGTCTGACATAATCACAATTATTGTCCTATTGAGATAGCCCATCTCATCAAGCCCCTCCAGCAATGGGTGAATCCTGCTATCTAAAAGCCTCAACTTTTGGTCATACCAGTCGTTCCATGCTTTAATCTCGCCCTGCGAGAGGTTGAATGGACGCTTATAGACTGAGATGTTTCTATAATAAAGCCACCTCTCATCTGAAACATTATAGCTTAGTGCCTCCTCTTGGCTGAAAAACTCGCCATAAAAGTCATCACTCAGGTTAAACTTCCCATGTGCTTCATACCCATGCACGAACAGCATAAAGGGCTCCTTGGGGCTCTTCCTAAGCCACCTTAGGGCCAGTTGAGCACTGCGCTCAAAACCCCCAAATGTTTTGTTGTCAATGTAAATATCAAACCCCCTTTTAAACCCATATCTCCCCAACAAACCTGCATCACCGGTAAAGGCAGCAGTTGTATAGCCCCTTGATTTAAGCAGTTGTGCAAGAGTAACTATGTCGCGTGAGAGATTAACCTCAATGAGTTCATCTGAGTTAGGAGTTATGATGTAACGATTGGTTAGTTTGTGCTGGTGGGGATACATAGAAGTAAAGAAACTCATGAATGATGGTAGGGTCCAGGGTGCCTGGGTGATTGCATTTGAGAACACATAAGCCCTACTAGCAAAGTCAGAGAGGAAAGGGGTTGTATTACGCTCGTAACCGAGAAAGGACAAGTGGTCTGGTCTGACTGCATCAAGCCCAAGTATAACTATGTTAGCATTAGGGTAGGTTTGAATACGATCGCTTGTGCATGCGGTGATTAACAACAATACACCAAGGAGTAAGATGCACCGTTTCATAATGCAACACCAAACCAAGGTATTATTTAAACTTTAAGAAAAAGATTTATTAATTGAGTCACCCAACCCTGAATCGTGGGCTCGTAGTTCAGCGGTAGAACGCTGCTCTCGCACAGCAGAGGCCCCGGGTTCGACTCCCGGCGAGTCCATCACTTTGGCTCAGGCTTCAGAGGAATGGAGCTTAAGACCCATTGCCTCAGCCAGCTTATCATTAAACCTCTTAGAAAATCTTTCTGGCTCACCCAGTTGCCTTGGCAGTGAAAGGTATATGTCTGTGTGGGGGTACATCACATGTGTCTTTCCACCTTGGCAAGGCACTACATAATAATCAATCCCATGCTTCACTCCGAATTCTTTTGCAACTTCTCCTGCCACATTCCTAACAAACCTCACCACTGTTGCACCCTCCCTTCCACAACTTGCAGGAGCGCAAGGCACAACTACAAAAAAGTTCTCTTTATCATGATTCAACATATCCCAAAGTCCATAATAACATGCATAGTCAATGAACATTCCTGAATTGAGATATGTCTCTATCATAATCCCAACCCTGTCCCAAACATGCTGAGAAACATTCGACAGCAAATTTGCCTCCACACCTGGTGGCATTAAAACCCTCTCTTTCTTCTTCTCCTTTGGAACCAAATCGTAGAGCCACTCCAAACATCTCTCCACTGTGTGGTGCCGTCTAACAAGCTCTTCAACTGCTATTCCAGGGAATCAGCGATTATAAGACCCATAGCACCCATACCTCTGAAGCAAAAGCTTTAACACCTTAGCCTCTACTCTCTCTGCTGGGCTCAACTCGCCTATCAACTCTGTGTAATCAAACTCACCACATTGCTCAGCAGTGGATTCAGTATAAACAGCAACTGACACATTCAAATCAAAGAATCCCATAACACCAATTATTTTATTGTGCTTTTGATCGAAGTGAACACCGCCGCCTCTGTAACACTTGCAACAATCGCTGCTCTAACTCCTTTTCTTTGCGAGTATTAGAGATTGAGTCATCCACTATCACACAGAGGTCTATGTCTGGCGGAAATGCTCTATCCAAAGCTTTAGGATCAAGCACATAGGTGCCTCGCCTCTTATTTGTGGAGCCATTTATAACAACCCTACCGGGAATGCCGTGTTTCATCAATACACGCATCAGGCACCTCCGATAGAGTTCATTTGCAGCAGTTACTATTTCGTCAAGCTCTGGATTAACAACCTCTCGCCTCAATCTCTCAAGGGGTGCAGCATTAAGCTCAACTATAGAGTAGTGAAACACAAGCTTTATTTTAAAATTTTTCCATAAATTATATTCTCTAACAACATAATCTTTATATAGTAGTTAATAAGCGAGTATTACTTCGTAATACAAGAGAGGTGGAGGACATGAAGATAACTATAACAGCTGTCAAGGCGGATGTTGGTGGGTGTGGGGGACACATACGCCCCGACCCGAGGATGAAGGAAGCAATCGCTAAATTCTTGGAAACAGCAAAGGGTGTTAGTATTATTGATTTCCACATTCAGAGCGTAGGGGACGACATCGGCATCATAATGACACACACCCAAGGCGAAAATTCTGAAGTGGTACACAAACTGGCTTGGGATGCCTTCTGTAAAGCCACTGAGATTGCCAAATCACTAGGGCTTTATGGTGCTGGTCAAGACCTATTAAAGGATTCATTTTCAGGAACAATTAAGGGCATGGGTCCTGCCATAGCAGAGATGGAGATTGAAGAGAGACCTGCTGAGACAATAGTCTGCTTTCAGGCAGACAAGACTGAGCCAGGTGCCTACAATCTGCCCCTGTATCTAATGTTTGCAGACCCAATGCACAACTCTGGGCTAATGCTCAGCCCAAAGATGAGTGAAGGCTTCAATTTTGAGATAATAGATGTAGAGAAAACAGATGCAGACACTATAATATCTTTAAATGCGCCAGAGGACATCTATGACATTGTCACTCTAATAAGGAACAACCACAGGTATATTATTGAAAAGGTTTTCTCTAGGACTACAGGTGAAATAGCTGCTGTCAACTGCACCACGAGGTTGAGTTTGATTGCTGGAAAATATGTTGGCAAGGATGACCCCATTATGCTTGTGAGAGCCCAGTCACAATTCCCTGCAACAGGCGAGATTCTCTCTCCATTCACAATCGTGCATTATGTCTCTGGGTTTATGAGAGGTAGCCATATTGGTCCTTTAACACCAGTACCTATAAACTCAGACATAAGCTACTTTGATGGACCACCCATTGTTTCTGCTGTGGCATTCAATGTGAAGAACGGTAAACTCACAAACATGGTGGACTGTTTTGCCAACCAGTTCTGGAATGGGATACGCGAGAAAGCCAACCTAAAAGCACTGTACATTAGAGAACAGGGCTTCTCTGGGCCAGCAATGCTTGAGGATAAAGAGCTAGAGTACGGCGGCATAACAGAGCGGCTAGATAAGCTAAAAGATAGGTTTTATACAAGGAAGAAAGTGGTTAAGCAAAAGCCCTAACCACTACCTTGTAATGCCCTTGCCACACTAGTGAGCCCATGCTTGAGACTCTTAAATGCTTGAATTGAGGAATTCGAGCATCTCTTTATCTCACTCGGATTGAGTATCATATCTCTTGTGAGGTTTACCATAGCAAAGCCCACACACTCCTGACTATGCTCCAGCATATACTCTATTTTATAAACTCCCTCTAATAACACAACAGTGAAGAACCCATCTAAGATTGTGTTATCCTCTGGTTTGTGTATATCCTTCAAAGCCTCAAACCCCACCATAATGGGTTGGAACTCTGCCTGAGTTTCTTTGTATGTGCAAATCAAATCCTCGCAACTATACTCTTTGCCATAGGTCTTTCTTTTAATTGAGATGAGGAAATGCTCCCCATTCACCCTGTTTGAGGTTACAGGTAGTGTAAGCTTGGGTGCTTTGATGTCGATGAATGCTCGCTGTAGTAAACTCTCATTGTATTTTGTATAGATGTACAATGGCTGCAGGGTTTCAAACCCATAATTCACCCTCCCAAAGGTGGCATCTATGTTCACCCATTTTCCATTCACAAACACCTGCGCAAATGCATGATTCTCAAACAAAGGAAACACCACTCTTGCAGGTACTCCCACTAATCTTGCCATTGCCACCAACTCAACTGCCCCATCATAGCATACCCCCTCCTCGCTTTTGAAAATATCTATCACACTAGAAACAAGCTGCCTTTTGAGAGAGCTCTCATTGTATTTCTTTGAGTTTGACACATAGTATGCAAGTGCCTTCACCTTGTCCTCTTGTGTATTCATACCCTTAGTTATATTTAATGTGAGGTTGATTAAGGGCGTGTAATGCATCCAATCTGATGGGGTGGTAAAGGCAATCTCTGAACCGAGGTAAGCCAGATGGTTATCAGTCGCTAGGCCAAAAGAGTGCATCTTTGTCTGGGCACATCCAGCTATTAAGAGATAAATCAAAAGCATATGCCAAGGTTTCATTAGTAAAGCGATGCCAAACCAATGTATAAAATTTTTTTGGTTCAAAATAGCCCAATCAATCGTGTGATTACTTGTCCGTGATTGGAAAGGTATATATAATAGTTTACAAAAAAGTATACTAAATAGGTGATGGACTATGAAAAAAACCACCCTTCTATTGGCTATGTTTGTGGTAGTGTTGCTTAGCTCTGTTAGCCTAATAATGGCATACCAAGCAGGTGAGCCAAGGATAACTCTC
The DNA here is from genome assembly GCA_003650585.1 of Candidatus Woesearchaeota archaeon. Taxonomy (GTDB): domain Archaea; phylum Nanobdellota; class Nanobdellia; order Woesearchaeales; family B29-G15; genus B29-G15. Next base: position 2,013 of record QMQS01000009.1, on the reverse strand, counting down.
CTAACTGGAAAAAGTATCTCAAGGTTGAATCTGTGCGAGTATTACACAAAGAAATTAACAAGCGCAAAGGGGTTAATGGAGAAGTACAACCACACATTTAGGTACAGAATTTATGCATCAAGATTTAGTTATTTTCAAAAAAAGGTTGAAAACTACTGTGAGACTGCTCCTCCATCACTATCTGAAACTACAACACCACCCGAAACACCTCCAATACCACCGCAACCGCCCACTCCCCCAGAGATGCACACTGTCCCGAGTCAACCACCCAGCGAAGAAACTCTCATTCCAGTTGAAGGGATGGAATGTAGTCAATACCTTGGACGCAAAGCCTGTGACAAAGAGCTTAGAATGTATCTATGTGGTGCTTCTAGTGCTAATGCAACACCAGAATGGATACTGATGCCACCCTTGCCGCCTGGGGAAGAAAGCAAATGCAAAGAACCAGGTTTGTTACCTAAACCCCCTCAGGTTGTCACTCCACCCTCTTCAAACCACAGCTACAACCCCTTAACCAAAGAATGCTACCTTGGTGCAAAGGGTGAGTGCCAAGGCGACAACCTTGTGTTCTGTGCCGACTACGATGGAGACGGACACACCGAATGGGGCCTAATAGACTGCTCAGTTCCATGTGCTGAGCATGCCCCAGATGAAATAACCCCATGCGCATGGAAGGAGTTCAGCCCAGGGAAGGAGCTTATGAAAGAATCAGACAAAATCCAAGGTTATAGATTAGGCCTCATAAGAGGCGATTGCACCTGTAGTTGTGGTGGGTATAATAAAAAGGAGGCCCCATCCAATAACAATTGTAATGATGGGAAAGACAATGACTGCGATGGAAAGAAAGACATGGAGGACCCTGGTTGTAAATTCCCAGCTCTTCCAAACTACAGATTCGCAAATGGGATAAGAGCAAAATACTATGGCAAAACAAAGTATCACTTGGTATCACACACTCCCTATGAATGTGATCCCTATAAAGACAATAAGTGCCACGCTTTAGACTTCTCGTTCCGAGTTGTGAATGAGGGTTGGCCTTACCCTGCAGAGAGGTTCAATGTGAGACCTTACGCTGTAGAGATATACATTGATGGCGAGCTCTTCACAGTTTATTACGATAACATACATGTTACAAGGGTTGAGTACAGTTGCTTAGAGGATGCATACCGACTGTGTGAGAAATCTGACTTCTATAGTAACGGGGCACACAAGAGGGATTGTGAAACAGAGCATGAAAGGCAACTCCGCCTTAAGGCGTGTGAACCTGGGGAGCACACTATAACAGCAAAGATTGTGGCTTCCCCATTGGATAGTTACTTTGACTGGAACACTAGCACCAGAAAGCCACTGGAGTTCTTGGATTCAGACCCAACAGACAATATTGCAACTTCAAAGTATACAGTGGCTGAAAGTGAAGGTGAAGAAAGGGGTTGTGATTTTGAGGGTTCAAGGTGCTATGACGAGTTTGTGAGGGAAGAGTGCCGTAGAGATGGTGAACAGAAGTATGTTGTAAGAACAAGGTGTCAGGTGGGTTACAGATGCAAGGATGGCAAGTGTGTGCCGTGTGAGGGCAGAGAGTGCCGACAAACCCCAGAACCACCAGAAACTGACTGCGAGTGCGAATTGGGAGAAACGAAATGCATAGGTGACGAAAAGTATGGTTGCGTAAAAAGCGATGAAGAAGCACAATGCCCTGAATGGAAGCAACTGGATGACTGCTCAGATTGCTCCTGTGAGTGCGGTGGGTATGACAAAGTAGAAAGCTGGGCGAACAATAATTGTAAAGATGGAAAAGACAATGACTGTGATGGCAGGGTTGATAGAGAGGACAAGTATGGTTACTCAAGGAAAACCAGTTGCAACCCCAGGTTTGAGAGCTCAACAAGTGTCAATGAGAGGATCCCTCCAAAAGCAGTACCATTCCCACAAAGAAGCAATTATGGCAGAGAGAAGCCAATAAGTGTGATAGCTAGGTTACTTGAGTGGCTTAGACGAAAGAGGTAAGCCCTTATT
>QMQS01000008.1 GCA_003650585.1 Candidatus Woesearchaeota archaeon | reverse complement strand
ATCTTCACCATCTCTGGCTTAACAGTGCCGCTCTTTGGCTCAAACTCACACATGACCATGCCCCCGCACCCCAAGGCTTCTAACTCGTCAAAGTTGTTCGGGAAGAGTGGACCTGGCATCACTAGCCAGCCATTTTGTTTGATTTTGGTTATAAGTGGCTGGTGTATATGCCCGCCAGCATAGTAGTTAAAACCTCGGGGCAAATAAGACATCTCCATCGCTTCCATTGCTTCCATGCCTTTGGGCTTGTACTCAGATATAGCAGTATGAAACATGAAAATCTTAAACCCAGGCTCTTTCTCAAGTTGTTCTGTATCCAAGCTTTTATAGTAACTCTTATCAAGCATCCCCCTTCGCCCAGGCAACCCTGTTATCTTAACCTTGGTGGGCTCATCAACAGCAAACCTAAGCCTGAGTTTATCCCCATCAACAACCCCCCTCGCTGCATTCTTCAGTAGCCCAGCATTTTCAAGTACGTCCAGGATTGTCTTTCCAGAGGGAGAAAAGTCATGAGAGCCAGCCACAGCATAAACTCGTATGCCAATATCATTAACCCGTTTTAGCCACGAAACAACCACTTTGAGGCATTCTATTGATGGGAGTGAGGTGTTGAACAAATCCCCTGAGAGCAGAATAAATTCTATCTTCTTATCAATACAAAACTGAATTGCCCTTTGGAATGCTTCTATATTCAAATCCCTAAGCTTTTGCTCGCGCCAACCACCAAGGTGGCAATCCGCAATATGCACAAATCTCATTCTAATCCAACACCTAAGTAATTGAGTTTAGCCCTGTTGCTTGGTTGTTTCTGGCTTGCCAAATCCTCAAACAAAGGTAACTTAACAGGCACAGCCATCTTTAGGAAAGAGGAGGTTATGATGGCTTCGCCTGTATCGAGTGATGCTATTGTTCGCTCATCATCACTCAGGTCTTGTGCAGCAGAGCTAATAAGGGCTTGCCTTTCAACAGCCATTTCTGTACCGAGTATTATTTTGGTGTTCATATTTGCAAGTATTTCCTTCGGAATTAGGCTCGGGAGTTGGGTTATAGCCACCAACCCAATCTTGAATTTCCGCCCCTCTCTTGCGATAGTAGAAAATATGTTGCCGCCTCTCTCAAGCACAGCCTTACTGAGCACCCTTGGGGCCTCCTCAATGATTATGCCAATTGTGGGTTTACCCTTGAGCCCTCCAATGTATTTGTAGTACCTGTAATGCTTAAACAGCTCTGTACTAATCAACGAGCCAACAAGCACCTCAACACTCTTTGAAAAGAGGGACGTATCTACAATAACCACCTTTCCTGCCTCAACCTCTTTGCATATATCAGCAATAGTGGACCTACCAGCAGATGTTGAAAAAATACCCTTACACTCAACCTTGCCTTCAACCACCCTCAAGTCCAGCAATTGCATCAAGCGTCGCTTCACAACATTGATTGTGGCTTCTAAGAAACCAACCTTGATATCTTTCTCGAGCATAATTGCTTCGACCCAATTCTCTTTATATGTTCTGTAGTAAGCAGCCACTGCTTGCCATTGGGCATCACTCAACTGTACTGCCCCCTCAAGATGCTCTGGCTTCAAAAGCCCGATATGAAAAACCAACTCCCTACATCCAACCGGCACTTTGCCGGGTGTGTAATACACTAGCTTATCACCCGCCCTTGGGTGGTCCTTTAAGCCCAATGAATGGCGTCCATAGTACTCATCATGGGGATCCAACACCAAGAACCCTGCCTCACACCTACCCATGGCTTTGTACAGCAGAACCTTTACTAGGTTTGATTTGCCCTTACCAGTCTGAGCACTCACAAGGATGTGATGCGAGAGGGCCTTATCTGCATCAACAAACACATCAATATTAAGCACCTTTGTGCCAGAGCGCAGTTTACCCAAGAAGATGGGGCTTTTGGGTTGTGAGAAGAAGGGCAAATCCTCTTCCTTTATTTGCCTCAAATCAGAGAAGAAGCTTGGTAGAGTCTTAGGCACTCTTGGGCGTCTATTGATTACAGTTAGCACACCCTTTAACAGGGCAAGGGTGTAGTTTCGCATTCCAAAGTCCATAAACTCCAGCTCAGGGTTCTCCTCCAGGGATAACCCAGATGCGAGTTCAAGGGCAGATTGGCTAAGCTGTGACCCATAAACCAAATCATACACCTGCAGGATGATTTTCTGACCATTTGACTCGCTCACCAGAAGCTCGCCCAGTTCTATACTGTATGAGGACTTCTGCCTGGCAATTATCTTACCGAAACTCCCAGAGATGACCTTTGCTACTACCCCCATCTCTACCCTATAATCAAAGGTAGATTAAAACATTTTCGGAGAAAAAAGTATAAAAACACCAACTGCAAATGAGATATCATGAGTGAGAAACTCAAGCACTGGGCGAAGCACTATTTTACGTTCAGAAAGGCCTTCTTCAATGAGGGGTATGAAATCCAGGAAACAGGTGAGGGGTTGCTCTTAAAACACAAGGCCCATGAGGAAAGGGTGGTCTGTGTGGACCAGCTCAGTGAACTAAACAAGATAAAAGCGGGTGTCATTGTTACCCCAAACACAAAAGAGAATGTCGATTTCTTGGCAAAGAATTGGGAACGATTCTTGATTCCGGATTTGAGGATAATCTTTGTGAATCTTGAGCTGCCCAACTCCAAATGGATTATTGCCCCCTTTGTTCATAACAAGGTGTGTGATAGGAGCAACATAAAGAAGTCTTTAGAGACACTATCTCTCATGATGAAGGAGTAAGTTGTCTGCTTCTGGTAGTAAAGTATCATAATAAATTTTATAAACCCAAAGCACACAGAAACAATTAGATGAAGAGATTTAAAATAAAGAAGAAGCAGGTCATAGCCGTAATTTGGCTCGTATTCCTGACAGCAGTGGTGCTGATTCTGCTTAATATAAAGCCAATTGTGGTGGGTTATGCCACTTACAACAGAATCAAGACAACCAATCACACAATTGAGGAATACGGCAGGGAGTTGAGCCAACTCAATGCAGAATTGAATGAGTGCAAGTTAGCAAAGAGCAATCTCACACAGCAACTCGATATTGCCAGAAAAGACATCAAACGGCTGCAAATTATTCTGGCGACTCTCAACACCACAATTACAAACCTTAACCTAGAGAAGCAAAAGGAAATCGCTCAGCTTAGGAGCGATTATGAAGAGGAGATAGGTGTATTGAACACAAAGCTGGATAAATGCCAAGCCAAACTCACAGAGCAGGAAAACGATTACCAGGACCTTGCAGAGAACACAGCAAGGTCTATTTGCTGTAAGCAGAAGGTAGACAACCCTGAAATTAGCTCTTACAAGATTAAGAACAACCGCATAGTGTGTTTGGAAATAGGTGGTGAGAAGCTCAAGTGCCCCTTTGATTAACAGCCAAACATTTTTAAACTTGTTCTATAACAACTTTTGAGTGGTTTTAAAATGCACCTAGAGCAAATCCCTTTGGGAAGTAAGCGACTGAAAGCATTCGTAAGCGTTCCTTGGGAGTTATATAGAAGGCTTGATGATATTTCACCAGAAGAGAGGGCAAATTGGAGACACCCTCTCAACTTCGAACTTCTTGGGTTAAACCTCCCTCTCTTCAAACACATAGGGCTAATGCAACCAGAGCACCCATATCATCAACATTCTAAGGTTATGCACTGGGTCGCATGGGAGAGGGGCAAGCCAGTGGGCAGGATTGCTGCAAGTGTGAATTACAAGCTTTTGGATAAGGGTGAAGAGTTTGAATCTGCGGGGTTCTTTGGTTTTTTTGAGTGCATAAACTCTATTGAGATTTCAAGGGAGTTACTAGATGCAGCAGCTCAATGGCTTGTTGAGAATGGGTGTAGTAGGATGATAGGCCCTGGGGGCTACTCAAACACAACTCACGAGCCCTACCAGGGGGTGCTTGTGGAAGGGTTTAACTCGCCGCCGAGTGTGGAGTTAAGCTACAACCCAAGTTACTATCCACACCTGATGGAGAGCTATGGTTTAGAGAAGCTTATGGATTATGTGACTTATGATTTCACTTTGGCGGGATTTTTAGGCAGTTACTCCAAACGTGAGGGTTTTCTGCGCAATCTAACTGAGTTGGTGGAGGCAGAGGGCATTACTGTAACCCCACTCAATCCCCACCAGCTAGAGTATGAAGTGAACAGAATCGTAGCAATATACAACCAGGCTTGGAAACACAACTGGGGTTTCTCAGAGATAACCCGGCAGGAGGCAGAGATGATGGCGGACTCATTAAAGATGGTGGTTGACCCTGAGCTGGTGCTATTTGCCCAGTGTGGTGATAAGGATGTGGCAGTGTTGGGTTGCATCCCTGACCCTTACCAAATCATAAGGCCAATCTGGCCACGGTTTGGCGAGAAGTTGGTTAATTCCGACTTTATTAGGCTCGGAAAACTGCTTTATGCGAGGCTCACACCTGGACCATTAAGCCCACACCTTAGGGTTATGTTTCTTGGTGTATTGGAAGGTGAGCGCAAGAAGCCACTACTTGGGTTGATGTTTTACAGATTGGCTGAGCAGGCAAAACAAAAGGGGTATCAGAGTGCAGATGCCTCTTTGCTCCTAGAGCATAATCATGATGTTATCAACCTATGCAAGAGGTTTGGCGGGGTTTGTTCAAAGCGCTATAGGATTTACCAAAAGATTATAAGTTAAACTTTAAAAACCATCTGTTTCTCCTGATTGGGCTATGGGGCACAGTGACTTTATCATAAGAGAGAGAATCCACAGGGTGCTCTTCAGATTGAGCTGGCCTGTGCTTGTTTCTATGTTGGTGCACTTCAGTTATAACATAGTTGACACAATCTTTGTGGCGAGACTTGGAGCAGAGTATGTTGCTGCAGTAACATATTGCTTTCCAATACTCTTTGTCATATTCTCAGTTGCCCAGGGCTTGGCAATTGGCACAACAGCACTCATTGCCCAGTACACTGGTGCGGGCAACAAAAGGGACGCTAGCAATACTGCAGAACACTCTTTGCTATTGGCAATCATCATTGCTGTTGTGATAACTATTTTGATAATCACCTTTCAAAGAAGTATTTTCGGTTTAATGGGGGCGACCCAAGATATACTCAGCATAACCCTACAGTACTCTACAATCATATTTGGTGCATTTTCAGTGGTCTTTATTGCCTTCATATGTAACTCCATGCTTCGTGGTGTGGGTGACATGAAAACCCCAATGAGGGCACTCGTGGCTTCCTCACTCTTGAATGCGGTTCTTGACCCACTCTTTATATTCGGCATTGGCCCATTTCCCATGATGGGAATAAGGGGGGCAGCAGTGGCAAGCGTCATTTCCAGGGTTTTTATGGTGTGCTATGTGCTTTTCCATCTGTTTAGGCGTCAGACCCAGATTGTGCTCAGTCCCAGGTATTTTAGGTTCAACAAGAGAATCTTCAAGAGGCTTATGGAGGTTGGGTTCCCAGCAAGCATTGCCTCCACCCTCACCGCCTTGGGCAATACCATTCTTATGAGGGTTGTTTCAATGTACGGGGCAATGGCTGTGGCTGCCTGGGGGATTATAATAAGACTAGACAGCATAATTATGTTACCTCTGATTGGGATAGGGACAGCCACGGTTACAATAATAGGCCAAAACCTTGGTGCTGGTAATATTAAAAGGACCAATGAAATCGCCAGGTTTTCTCTTATTTTGGCAACATTATGTGCAGGAGTGCTCGCATTGCTACTCTGGTTTAATTCAGAGTTCCTTATTAAGGTGTTTGTGGATAATGTGGAGGTGCTGGAGTTTGGACGTGGTTTCTTCAGTGTGATGGTGTTTGGTTACCCCCTGTTCGGGTTTATGTACACCAGTGTGTCAATCTTGCAGGGCTCTGGACATTTGAAACCAGTGGTTATTGCCACAATCTTGAGATGGGGTTCTGTGCTTGGGTTGAGCTGCAGTTTAAGGGGAGTGCTCAAGAACAACTACCATGGGCTATTCTACATTATTCTGTTTGGGATAGGTTTGGCTGCTGCTTATCTTGCTATGGAACTGCTCAAAGGCAAATGGAGAAAGCCGGTTATTAAACCAGAGGGTGTTTTGGAAGAGGAGCTCACATTTGTGGACTAATGCACACGGTAGAACGCAAATAAATACGGCTGCCGGGATTTGAACCCGGGCTACGACCTCTCCCCAAATCTATAAATTATGGGAGGGTCGTGTCCTACCACTAGACCACAGCCGTATCTAAGAAATTATTCTGTATCTGTCTCTTCTTGGCTATAGGAGGGTATAGCTGCCTTGCTTATTATCATCACATCCCCAATGGACTTAACCAACTGATGGGGCACAATCACCCCCTTAGCAGATCCTAGAACCTTACTGAGGAAGGAATCCTTTGTGGCTCTCACTTTCCAGCCAAATATCTTTGTAGTGGTTATTATTGCTTCCTCCACCTCGCCAAAGAAATCACCACTATCAGTAAACACTTTCATGTTGTAAGTGTCCTTAAGTCTCTTCATCTTGAGCATAGCTTGTACCACCTCAAAGACCTTGTCGTTAGCACCTTAAAATAACCACCTATTTAAATCTTTTGTTTGGTTAGTTTTTTAAATCACAGCTCACTATATACCACGAATGGACACACCCAAACTTGATGCTGAGAAGCAACTGGCATGTGGCTTAGTAACTAGGCCCAATTTGGAAGCGATAATAGATGATAGCCAGCAGGTGACAACCAGGGGCATCAAAACAGCCACCAATGCACTCGGCAAGGTGGTTGATTTGTCCTCTGCAATACTCTTTCGGGCTTCTGATAACTACACATTCACCCCTGAATACCAACTCAGAGCGTATGTGTTTGACCCAGGGATAACATGGGAGGACTACACTGCCGAGTTTGGTCCAAGGTTTGCTTATACCGCGCTTGGCTATATTATCCCTTCAGAGAAGCGTGGTGCCAGAAACCCATATGTTTGGCAGGACATTGGCTCAGTGACAAGCCACGAGGTTAGGCACTATCAACACTACCTTAGCAACTCCATATCACCCGACGAAGAAAGGAGAACAAGGTACGAGGAGAGGGTAATGGGTTGGGGTAATGATTATACTGTGAGACTATGACAAGAAGGCAGGAGATTATAGAACTTCTGAAGCAAGGGGAGTGGTCTATACAGCAGATAGCCAACCACTTTAAGACAACTGTAGCAGAGATACTTCCTGACTTTAAGCATATCACTCGCACAATTCACCCAAGGAAAATTGCAACAAGACCTGCCACTTGCAGGAGTTGTGGGTTTGTTTTCAAGGACAGAAAGAAATACAGCACCCCGAGCAAGTGCCCCAGGTGTAAGTCTGAATGGATAAACCCACAAACCTACTGGATAGAATAGCTACTCCTTTTTCTTCTTAAACCTCTTTGCCAGTTTGTGGGCCATGAAGATTGGCTCAGGCATCTTGTGTGGTGGCTTTATACAGTGCTGAACTATCTCCACGCTCTTGTTCAATGAAACCATATGCCCTGGTGAGACATAAACTGGCTTTGAAAACTCCCTTGTGACCATCTCTACACCCCTTACCTCACCCTGTATGACAACCTTGCCATCCCTCACCTTGCCGCATAAGAGTTTGGAGGCAATGCCAATAGTTGGCATATTTAGCTGCAATCCAAGTTGCGAAGCCAACCCAATCCTTCTTGGGTGGGCAATGCCATGCCCCTTCACCAGAAGCACATCTGGCTTTTGTTTGAGTTTGAGGTAGGTATTAACTATAATCGGACCGTGGCTGAACCCCATAAAGCCAGGGGTGTATTTCATCCTAACTGGCTCTACAGTAATAGCATGCTCAACCAACTTTAAGCTCTTGTAATCCAGAACAGTAACACAACACACGAGTTTGTCAGTATCCATACCAAGAACATCACACCCAGCCACCAGCTTTAGCTTCTTAATTTTATTATTGACTACAACTCTCTCGGCAAGCTTTAGTTGCTCCTGTTTAAGCCCACGCAAATCCATTTTTTAGTATAATTATAAAACTAATATTTATTATTTACTCAACGTGCTTGGGTATGAGCTCTCAAGCAGCCTCTTAATGGCATTTGCTTTCTTTGGACCAATTAGCGCAATCTCTTGTAGCTCTTCTGTACTGGCATTCACTATGCCCTTAATGCTCCCAAATCTCTGTAATAATAGTTTTGCCAGTTTCGGTCCAATGCCTGGCAACGCAGACACAATGTACTCTTGCAGCTCCTTGAGTGTGAGGGGTTTATTATAGTGTAAACTCAGTTCGCCCTTGTTGGGTTGCTGTTCGGATTTGGCTATAGCATAGATAAGGTAGGCTGTTTCCTTTGGTGACTTTGTTGTGATTATTGGAATCTGATAGCCCAATACAAGTGAGGCAATGGCTCCGTAAATGGATGCAGCATTCACCATTGCCTTTGCTGGGTTCCCATCTTGAACCACAATCATTGGCTTGGTGAAGTTCTCGCGGAGGAGTTTTGCTTGAATGAGCAACCTTCTGTCGATTATGGAGTTAACAAAATCCTCGCTGGTTTTCAGCTCTATACCAACATCCTTGCTACAAATATAGTCTGCACTCTCCACCCTTTTTAACTCGATTACTGCTCCCAATTGGCTAAGCATTTTGAGCACATTAGAGCCACTCTCTCTCGTATCAGCAATCACACGAATGCAGTCACTTTGCTCAGAGTTGCTCTTTATGAAGCCCTTGAGTGAGCTTTGGGTGGCATCCTGGCTCTTCTTCGGTGTAGTTTCAAAGCCCAATCTCTGTTTTATTTCTCTAAGCAATCTATACATCCGCCTCTCTTTATGGTACGAGGCCCACTTGTATGCAACATCTCGTGTATCCTTTGTTACAAGCACGATTACCCTCCCGTGCTCTTGTCTACCTGTCCTCCCACGCCTTTGTATGCTGCGGATTGCGGATGGGATTGGCTCATAGAATATTACCAAGTCCACTCTCGGTATGTCAAGCCCCTCTTCACCTATCGAGGTAGATATGAGCACATTGAATACACCATTCCTGAAATCCTCAAGTATCATCCTCTGTTTTTTCTGGGTTAGTCCGGTATCACCCCTCTTTGCCTGACCAACAAACAGCTTGGCTCTGGCGTTTGTGAGTTTGTTTAGGGTTTCTTCCAGTCTCTTTGCTGAATCTCGGTACTGATTGAAAACAATAATCTTTGTGTTAGGGTTGGCTTTGGTCTCATCATCAATCAGTTGTACCAAGCGCTCGATCTTTGGATGCTCAATCCCTGCCTCAACCAGTTGCTGGTTCAGATACAAACTCGATTTGAAATCCTTATCATTCACAAGGTTCTTTACTGCTTTCACCCCTGTTGTTCTGGCTTCCTCAACAAGTTTGGTTAGATAGGCATTGAGTGCGAACCTCCCCTGTGTTTCCAATAGCTCAAGGGCATGTTGTATCTTCAATGCCTCAGCCAGCAATGATATCGCCCTTAGCCGTGATGGGTCTTGCTGCGCCTCAGCATACAAACGGCGTTGAACCTCAAGCAATTCCCTCTTTGGCATCCTTGGGTTGAGTCTTGTGCTTCCACCGAGAAGGTTTGCCACACCATTTATCTTCCTATTAAAACAGGATTCGAGGTAGCTCTTAATCAGTTTGAACCTCTGTGGCAAGTCAACCTCAACCATCCTTATGTCTATCTCCTTGACATACGGACGCACATCACTGTCTTCATATGTTCTCACCTCAATGTCCTCGATAAACAGGTTTTTGCATACCTCTGTTATCTTTTCGATTTCAGAACCGGGTGATGCAGTCAACCCAAGAATTCTAGGAAACCTCGCCTTGCTCATATACTCCTTAGCAATCCACACATAGCTGTAATTCCCCACACCCCTGTGGCATTCATCGAAACAGACAAGTGAAACATTTTCTAAACTCAACCTACCAGATATGGCATCATTCTCTATTGTTTGGGGCGTGCTGAAAATCAGGTTGCTTGCTTGCCACAACTCCACCCTCTTCTTTGGTGGTACACTCCCAGTTAGCAAAGCTGTTTTTTTGTTTGGTAGCTCAAGGTGTTTTTCAACAACCTGCAGGTGTTGCTGTGCGAGTGGTTTGGTTGGGGCTAGCATAAGCACCTTACTCTTTGGAAAGCATCTCAGCCTGTAATCAGCAAGCATCAAGAAAATGAATGTCTTGCCCAACCCAGTGGGCAGCACAACCATGGTGTTCCTCTTTGTTGCTGTGTTGAGTATCGTCTCTTGGTACAATCGGGGTTTAAAGCCCTTAATCATACCCCAGTTTAATCCTCCCAGATTTAAATATATTCCCTTTATGGTTTCTTGGCCTTTTGGAGCCATTACAAACCCTGCTCCAAGAGTTTCTTAAACTCCTGGGGTGAGAACTCCAACCATGGCTTATTGGTAAAAATAATCTTTGAATCAGAGGCGTCCCAGAGCAGAAACCCTTGGAGTGCATTGGAGTCATTCACAATGATTAGGTTTGGGGCAGGGTACTGTGAGGTGTAGAGGTTGTCCTTAATGGTTTGCTTGGTGATCTCCTCTGGAGATACCCGTTGCCTCTCAACACGCCTTGCTATCATCTGGCATGCATCCACAATCTCTGCCTGCCCATCGTAATACACGCACAGATTCAAGAAATACCTATCATAGTCTCTTGTTTCGTCTAACAGCTGCTTTATCTTGTCCACAGCATCAGATGGTAGCTCGTACCATTTGCCTATGAATGAGACCTTAACCTGGTTCTTGTGCAAGAACTCAAGCCTTAAACCATCAAGTATTGTTTTTAGATGCTTCACCTGGAGTGGAAACCCTGTGCCCAGTTTTCTGCTTGAGAGCAAGAAAATGGTCAGGATTGGCACGCCCAATCTAACCTGAGCAACTGAGAGTTCATTCAAGAGCTTGGCTTTCTTTAGGTAAAGCCCTTCTGGTGTCAATCCAAGTTTTTCAAGGTACTCGTTATCGAGGTTTTGCCCCTCAAGGGTTATGGCAATATGAGTGATTATTTTGCTAATGTCCCGTTTCTTTCCCTGGAGAATCTTGCTCAAATGGTCCAACATTTTTAACTTAAAAGAGATAAAAAGATTTATATAAGTTTTCTTTTATTCGCTGGTTAATGGTCTTTCCAATACAAAGCATAGTAATATGTTTGGCGCTGCTACTCTCAAGCTGGTTTGATATCAAAACAAGAGAGGTGCCTGACACACTCAGTTACACCTTCATTACAACTGGGCTAGTTTATTCTGCAATTGGTACAATTGTAGCATACAACTACACCATACTTCTCTCTTCATTATTGGGTTTGATATTGATGCTGCTTATTTCTTTAGGGCTGTTTTACACGGGTCAGTGGGGTGGTGGCGACAGCAAACTTCTAATGGGGGTTGGTGCATGGCTTGGACTAAATTACACCAATCTGAGCTCAACACCCGCTCTCGCTATTTTCCTGCTAAACCTTGTGCTAATTGGTGGGCTTTACGGGCTTTTCTGGGCTCTCTTGCTCATAATTCGCCACAGGGTAAAATTTGTGGAGGAATACCTTGTGCTAGTGAAGAGCTATCTCAAGCTAAGGGCTGGGCTATTGTGCCTTGCTTTGCTCATGGTTATACTTGCCCTTGCGCTGCCTATAGACGCCAGGTTTAGGTTGCTCTTTTGCTTGCTTGCACTCTTGGCTATAATCGGCTTCCATCTGTGGGTTGGGGTTAAGGCGATAGAGAAGGCGTGCTTCTACAAGAGAATATCCCCTAAAGAGTTAACAGAGGGGGACTGGGTTGTTGAGCCAGTAATAGTGAATGGAAAAGAGATAGTAAAGGTTAAGGATTTTGGTGTCACAAAAGAGCAGATTCAAAAGTTAATAGAGCTAGAGGGTAAGGGTAAACTCAAAAGTGTGGTAGTGAAAGAGGGCATACCCTTTGTGCCGTCACTACTCTTGGCATATATCACAACGCTATTGTTTCAGAATTGGGTTTGGGGTTTGTTTATGGGATTCTATTGAGTTGTTTTATTAAGTAATTCTCCTTACCCTCTTCCTGTTTGATTACCTCTTCCTCTTGGTGAGTTTCAGAGCCAACAGGGCCCGATTTCGATTCGAAGAGCCACTTGCGGCTTGTTGATGACTTGTATCTTTCTTGGATGCTCTTTAACTCGCTTGGCTCTGCTTTCTTTGGGGTCCATCTTAGCTCAAGCCCATCCTTCTCCAACCTTGGTAGAAGATTGAGGGTGAAATGCTCATGCTCTTGACCTGCACTTGCGCCAATCTGTACGAGCCAGTTTAACCCCTGTATGCTCAAACTGGCAAACAGCACTCTTGAGATTTTGCTGGCAATGGCAAAGCACCACGCAACAAGATAATCTGGAACAGCCAGCATTGTGGGGTAATGCTTCTTTGTGGTTACTGTTATGTGTGCGAGTGAGGCGGCGTTCTCTTCCAGGTAAACAGCAATGTCCTCATCCTCAAAGAGGATAAACTTGCTACTGCTTATGTTATCACAAACCTGGCAACCCTCAGCCATCACCCTCACCTCCAGAGAGGAGGGCTGTTATTGAATCCAAGTCTGGCTTTGCTTCGGTCTCCTCTTTGGGCTTCTCAACCTTTTCTTGCTTTTGAGCTTCTTCTTCCTTTTGTGGTTTGCTTTCAGTATAGCCAAGCTCCTTTTTCAAGCTCTGGGCAAGTGCCTCCTTTAGTTTGCTTAGGCTTTCAGCTGCCACCTTGGTCCTCTTGAGCATCAGGTCTGCCGCGTCCCCCTCATACCTTGGTATTATGTGTATAATTGCATGGGGGGCATTCTGTCCAGCCACAGCCCCAATAGCAGAGAATATGCTAATCCCTGTGGCACTGAAGAGCTTTATTGCAGAGTGGGCAAGCCACTTGGAAACCTGCCCGAGATGCGCCACTAATTCCTCTGGCATCTCTGCAAGGTAGGCATAGTGTTGCTTTGGCATAAGAAGGAGATGACCCTTTGTTGCTGGGTTGATATCCAGCACAGCAACACACTTGTCGTCTTCATACACCTTAAATGAGGGTATCTCTCCAGAGATTATCTTACAGAATATGCATTGTTGGGTTTCTGCTGCACTCATCACACCAAATTATACCATTTGATATTATAAACTTTTGGTTCAGTGCTGAGAATTAAGACTTTAGCGATTTGTAGACTGAGTTGGCTGCTATTGCCCCCTCAGCAGCAGCAGAGATTATTTGGGCAAACCTGTTTGAGCCAGTGCTAACATCCCCTGCTGCAAAAACACCCTCGATGCTTGTGGATTGGTCCTCTCTTACCACAATCAACCCCCTAGTGTCCAATTCCAAACCCAATTGCTTTGCCAGTTTGTTGTTTGGTA
Source organism: Candidatus Woesearchaeota archaeon (assembly GCA_003650585.1). Lineage (GTDB taxonomy): Archaea > Nanobdellota > Nanobdellia > Woesearchaeales > B29-G15 > B29-G15. Next base: position 4,449 of record QMQS01000008.1, on the reverse strand, counting down.
TCATGCCTATCTCCACAAACACACCCTCTACCTCGAGCTCTTTACCATCACTCAACCTCACGCCCTGCAGCATCTTATCGCCAAACATCTCTTTAATTGTGGTGTTGTAAATAACTTCGATATTTGCCTTAGCCGTAATTTGATCTACCCTTGCGGGCTTTGCAATCATCTCTGATTCCCTTACGATTATGTATACCTTTTCTGCATACTCAGAGAGCATCAGTGCAGAAACAGCAGCAGAGTCACCTCCACCAACAACAGCAACCCTCTTCCCCCGGAAAAGCGGACCATCACATGTGGCACAGTAACTCACACCCCTGCCCAAGAATTCCTGCTCCCCAGGCACATTCAATTTTCGCTTTTCAGAACCAGTGGCAAGGATTATAGCTCTTGCCTTGAACTCTGATGAGCCCTCTGTTTTGATAGTGAAGATGTTTCCTTCATTTTTAATTTCTAAGGCCTTTTCTTCTACAAGCTCTGGTTGAAGCGACCTCAAGTGCTCTTGGAATCTCTGGGCTAACTCCACTCCACTTATCTTAAGCACACCAGGCCAGTTCTCAATGACTGGTGTCTTGGAAATCCAACCCCCGATATTTGGGCTGATTACAATGGTTTTGAGATTATAGCGGAGGGCATAGATACCAGCAGTAACACCTGCTGGTCCTGCCCCGATTATAGCCACATCAAATATTTCTTGTGCCATGCTCAGATTTTTAGGAGTTGCTTAAGCCTCTCTCTATCAAACCCCACCACAATCTCACCATCAACCTCTATTACAGGCACACCATACTGACCACTCTTTCTCACCATCTCTTCAGCAGCACCCCTATCCTCTTCCACATTTATGTCCTCGAACTCCACATTATTCTGTCGTAAGAATTCCTTCGCCATGTGACAATAAGGACAAGTGGAAGTCGAGTAAACCTTAACCTTGGGCATTTCAATCACCCCACAACTTTTGGGGTGAGAAACATCGCATGATATTTAAGTTTATGGGTGCGAAATTCAAACCTCTTCAATGGAAATACAGTTCATGGGGCAAGTCTCAGCAGCATCCTCATTACAACCCTTCTCTTCCACCTCAGTCTTCTTTGGGTGGGCTTTTCCATCCTTTAGTTCCCAGTTTTCTCCACACACAGCGACACAGGCACCACAACCAATACACTCCTCTTCATTGAACTTTATCTTATAAGCCATAATCTCACCCCTTGTCTTTTAGTTTCTTGTTGAGCTCCTTAATCATCTCATCTACCTGAGAATCGGAGAGCCCATGGGCTTTGGCACCCTGCTCGAGTGTTTCAGCAGGCGAAAGGTGGCATCCTATACAGTGGAGCCCAAACTTGAAAAGAACCTCTCCGCATTCTGGGCAGTGGGAGAGTATCTCAGCAAAAGTCATATCTTTGTTTATTCTCATTCCTCAACCTCTTTGTGGCTTTTTTGAAACTTTAGATAACACTCCTCTGAGCAGAAGAGGTAAATCTCACCGTCTATCTCTCCCTCAATTGCGTCATCTGGGTCTATGATTATCTTTTTGCACTGAGCGCAATAAACAGATTTGCTGTCACTCTCAAACCCCTTCATAAACCCCTCCTCTTCTGGAGACATCTCGTCGTCCTCAACCAGTTCGTCCCTGGAGTTATCCGAATATATATCGCTCTCATCTATTGGCTCTTCGCTTTCTTTCATATTGAGTAAGAATTTTTAACAAATGATTTATAAATCTTTTGTAACCCCCACATTCCTAAACCCAATCTTAGCGAACCTCCTTAGCTCCATGCCTTTCTCTTTGAGGGTGCGAAGGGCAGAGCCTACGTGGGTGCTACCCATTGGGAGTTCAAATCCTGCCTCCTTGGATAGCTGCTTTATCTGTTTTATTGCGAAATATCTTGCGATTATTGATGCTGCTGCCACTTCAACAAACTCGCTTTCGGCATGTGGTATTACCACATTGCCCACCCTGCATCCCGGGAATTTGTCAACCACATGTACCTCGCCATCTTGTTTGAGTTGCTCATAGCATTCCATGTGAAGTTTGTTTAGCACCTCAGTTATACCCTGCTCGGCAACCGAGGCATTGTACTCTTCAGGAGCTAGCTCAACCTTTGCCCATGGTACACTCTTAAGAATGGCTTTAAACAAGCCTGAAACCTGCTTTGCGTGGAGCAACTTTGAGTCCCTCACACCCAGCTTGAGCAGCAACTGCCTCTGTTTCTTGTTGGCTCTAACCCCTGCCACTACCAAGCCCCCAAAGGTGTCACCCTTGAGTGCCTCATCAGTACCAATAATTGTTTGGTCCACATCAACAAACTGACAAGCATTAATAGCACCAGATTTAATTAACATAGCTTCAAGTTGTGCCACTTGTGAGCCCCTACCTTGCACCACCACCTTACCCGTTTTGTACAAAATGACAGTGCCATTCCCAGAGTATCTCACCTCTTCATACTCATTCCTTGTGGCCACTTTTCTTAAGCCGTATCTCTCAAGTAACTTGAGTTTACTTTTGTCTTTGCATTTTAACACAACCATTTTTCAAATTAATTGCTAAGGTCAGAACCTACTAAGCTTGGTCTGTTGGCGCTTTGCAACAATCTTCTTGTAGGATGACCAGGTTTGCCTAACAAAAGGGGTTGGTGAGTTTGTGGCTTGGCTCTCAAGGAATCTAACTGTTTTTGGGTCTGAGGGGTAACCCGAGCCGACTTCTATGCTTAACCTCTTCTCTATCTCTTTTACCTTCCTATCCCTTAAGACCTTGGCAATAATAGAGGCAGCCCCAACCACAGTGTAGCTTGCATCTGCCTTGTGCTCCACCACCAACTCAGCATTACTCACTTTAGAGAGCTCTTGCTTGAGTTTGGCTGCGTTCCTTAGCACTGAGTCCACATATGCCCTTTTTGGGTTCAGTCTTTTCAATATCTCTTTGAAGCCCTCAATCTCCAATGTGTTAAGGTTCTTGCTATTTGCAAATCGGCTATCAATTTGCTCACATTCAATCATTACTATGTGGTGGTTAGAGCAAAGCCCAAGTATCTTATCAAACAACAACTCCCTTTGCTTTGGGGTTAGGAGTTTTGAATCACAAACACCAAGTTTTTCAAGTTTGCTTAGGTTATTTTCATTGAAACCAACCCCTGCAATCACCAAGGGACCAAGCACTGCCCCCCTACCCGCTTCGTCTATCCCGCATATCATTAATTTTAGATAAGCAGTGAGGTGTATAAAAAATTTTGGTTTATCTTCTAAACTGGAGAATAAAAAATTTTATATACTAGTTATTCTTTGTAATCCTGTAATAGTATTATTACCACTATTAGTTTTCAAAAAGTGGGTACTATTCAATGTGAGTGAAAAGAACCCACAGAGGCTGGGGAGGGGTCATATTCAAAAAACGGAGGTCTTAAAATGATAGTTAAAGAGGATTTTTTAAGCAAATTGAGGCATTATTTCTCACTTAACCTCTACGAAGTGAGGCTATGGACAGCATTGCTATCCAGGGGAGTCTCCACTGCAGGTGAACTCTCAGATATAGCAAATGTGCCCAGGTCAAGGAGTTATGATGTGCTTGAGAGCCTTGAAAAGAAGGGGTTTGTCATACAGAAGTTTGGGAAGCCCATTAAGTACATGGCAGTCCCACCAGAGGAAGTGATTGATAGGGTTAAGAAGCACATGAAGAGAGTGGCTGACGAAAAAATATCTCGCTTGGATGAGGTAAGGGCTGGAGAGATTATGCAGGAGCTTAAGGCCCTCCACAACCAAGGCGTCGAGTTGGTTGACCCAGCTGATCTGTCTGGGGCATTGAAGGGGAGGCACAATTTGTATAACCACTTGGACCTCATGATAAAGAACGCACAAAAGAACATAACAATAATGACCTCGTCCCAAGGATTGTTGCGGAAGCTTGAGGGCTTGCGCAGCTCACTTGAGAAGGCACGCGAGAGGGGTGTAAAGATAAGGATAGCAGCCCCATTGGACGAGTCCACAAAGAAGGCAATTGAGGACCTCAAGGACCTTGCAGAGGTACGCCACACAGACAAACACGCAAGGTTTGTTATAGTTGATGGCGACCAACTAACTTTCATGGTTACTGATGACAAAGAGGTACATCCAACCTATGACATTGGAATATGGGTAAAGACGCCGTTATTTGCTTCTGCTCTGCAACACCTCTTTGATAAAGCATGGGAGGAAATGCCTCCTGCTGAAGAGATTCTCAAATAATTCAAAAACTTTAAATAAACACTCTTTTTAGTTTCTCCCAATGGTTTCACTGTTAGAAAGCTTGAGCAATAATGAGAGAAAGGTCTTGACAGCATTGAAACCAAAGGCGGACCTAAATACACTTCTCAAAACAACCAAACTCAAAGAGGTGGAGGTTGTTAGAGCACTTCAGTGGCTCAGCAACAAGGGCCTGATTAGGGTTAAGAAGACCACTGCAAAGCTGATAGAGCT
>QMQS01000007.1 GCA_003650585.1 Candidatus Woesearchaeota archaeon | reverse complement strand
TGCCTCCTATTTCCTTATGGAGTAGGTTTGCTTCCTTGCCACGCTGTGGCCTCTCGTCCTGACCTGCAAGGACAATCGCATCCATAATCGCCATTATAGAGTGGCAATTTAAAAAGGTTTCTGATTATCTTTTTAAACGTGGACCATTATTGGGTGTTAGTAATGCAAACCAGACTCAATGAGGGACTTGTTAATGCATATATAGAAGAGCCGCATAGGCATATCAAAAGTGTAATCAATCAGATGCATAAAATCGCTGAAGCGAGGGCTATGCCATATGCCGAGTTTCTTGAGTGGGTTGCAGCTGAGATGGTAGCTCAACTGAGGAGGGAAAAGGCAGCGAGATTCTTGCAAGCCCATTCTGTACAGCCCTCAACAAAGTTCGGCTTTAACCATGCCTCAGATGAATTTTGGGACATGCTGCCCCTTGTGCGAGCCAATGAGAATTACCATCTAATAGAGACCTCCCTGTTTGGGAGATTGAATGGCTCTTTAGTGATAGACCTGGGATGCGGTTCAAGGCATAGTGTTGAGGGGGTTGCCAAATACCTAGCAGAGGAGTATGGTATAGCTGAGTATATTGGTGTGGACCCAAACCATATAAAGGATGAGGCATGGGAGCTTAAGCTGGATGATATTGGTGCAATAGTGAGGGTTGAAACAAGGGGGCAGGATGCACTGAGCTATCTAGTGAATTCCAAAGCAGAGGGGCATGTTCTAGCAAATGGGTTCCTGTGCACTGTGCTGCAGGAGGATGTTGAACTGGCTCAAAGCAATCATGTTGGCATAATGTATGAGGCAGGGCTCATTGAGATGATAAGTGAGAGGGTTGGCTTTGGCAATCTTGTTTTCGGGACAGAGATTAGCCAGCGCTATCAAAAGTTACTCAAGAAGATGGGGTTTTATCTAAGCTTTTGGGACGAGACCACAGGGTTCATAATGCTGAGAGAGGTTAAATAGAATCACTTGGTTTGCTCTCTTCTCTTAGAGTAATACACTGCACCAATCCCCACGATAAGCAGCAGAAGTATTGTGTAGAGCAATAGATTGTTTTCTGATACTGGGGCGGGTCTCTCAATATCAGGCAACTTGTTGGTATCATAAACAAAAGGCTCGAGTTCATAAGGGTGCTCGCACTTATCCTTTGGCACGCACACCCCGAAATCCAGCTTTGTACAGCACACTTCACCCCGAGAGCAATCCTCATCAAAATAGCAGAATGTCTTACAAATTCCGTGCTCGCAGTACATTGTGAAGGAGTAGATTACATAACCAGAGAGGGTGGCGCCCATGAAGAATAGGATTGCAGCCAAAGAAGCAACAAATGTCATGAGGAATCTCTTGTCTCTATCCATAGCAATTCTTTATTGGGTGCTTGATATTTAAAACTTTTGTTAATAGCTTAAGGGGTCGAATGACATAGCAACACGCCTATCAAGCACACGTGGCAGTATCTTATCAAAGTAGAACTCCTTGACTTTCACTGCCTCTGCAATAGCCCCTCCAACGCCCAAAGCATATTGCTTAAATCTATCAGTGTAAGCAATGTGTGGCAATGCATGAGCCATCTGTGCCTCAAATTGTTCTAGCTGGTGGTTGTGCTCTATTGCATCTGTAAGGCGCCTCTCCAATTCCCCAAGTTCATCAATTACCCCTTGGGCATTGAGGTTTGGTATATACCTCTCAAAATGAAAGAAAAGCAAGCGAGCGGGTATTGCTGTTAGGAACCCTTTGTCTGCTAGCACCTCACTCAAGTTGAGGTCTTCAAAATACATTGCTGGTATAATGCCATCTGCAATCCGCTTAAGTATAGCCCTCTCATACTCGCTACTCGGTAAGCTCTGAAATGGTAATATTGGTTGTAGCTCTTTATCCACCACTCTTATTAAACCATTTGCTGCAAAACCAGCGAGTGTGGCAACCATAGCCCTGCTTGGGAGAAAGATATCTTTATGTGGATAGTCTGAATGTATGCTCGCTAAGTACATAACCTCTGCAGGAGTTAATTGGCTGAGTGTTTTATAAGCCGAATCTTGGTAATTGAGACCCTGCCTTTCTGACATTTTGAAGTGATAACACATTCCTAAAATATAAATATTTTGGTAATCCACCGAAAAGAATATAATCCTATTGTTGGTATTGGTAATAATGGCAAAGAGGGTTTGGTTCGCAATCGCTATTGCTCTCCTCTATATTCCTCTGATTTTTCTTGGGGTGAACACATTCTTTCCAGAGATAAAGGATACATGCAGCCAAAGGGCAGCTATGGTTGTGTGCCCTCCCACAGAGAACCAAACCCAGGGGTGTGTTACCAATAGGTCAACCAAAATCGCAAACTTTCAGGGGTGCTACGAAACCCAAAGGGCAGAGAGGGAGCAACAGAACAAGGCAAAGTATATTGCAATAATTAGTATCTGTATATTAACCTGGTTGTTCATCCTTAGAAGCAAGCAATGGAGCATAAGATATGGGCTCTTTGCAGGGGTTCTGGTCACTGCCCTCCTGGCAACAATCATCTATATTCAAAACCGCAGCATCATTGGGTTTATTCTGTTGCTCATGCTTTTCCTGTTTGTCATAAGGTTTGTTGAGAAGGAGGCAACTAAATCTTATAAAGGTTGAGCCCAAGCTTTGGTTCATAGTAGCGCTCGAGTTTACCTTGAATAGGTATGATAGTTATCTCACATGTGGCACTTATCACGGCCTCCTTTAGATGACCACTGTATGTCTTAAAACTTGGGTCAGCAATGGTGGCATGGATATGCAAGTATGGCTCGCCATTCATCTCAGATATGTTACCATTGAGCATCGCAATCTCAAAACTGCCCTCAAATTTTTGTTCTGAGTAGTGCTTTGTGCTGGGGTTGTAATTTGCCAGCACCACCCTGTGTGCTGCACCAAGCCCAATTATTAACCCCAATCGGAGATTGTGCTGGATACAGAACTCTTTGAGTTTTGCTATGAGCTCTTCGCCCTTATCCAAGCGCAAAACAAAGGCCTCTTTTGTTTTTAGCACCCTCATCTTCTCACCTAGGCCTTAGTCTTAAACCATTCAATTGTATATCCCAAACCTTGCTCAAGCCCAATCTTTGGTTTCCATCCAAGCAGTCTCTTGGCTTTGGCTATGGATGCCCTTGAGGCCCTCACATCACCCTCCCTCCTTGGAAGGTGTTTTATGCTTGATTTTGAGCCAGTTAGCTTTATCACGAGTTTGGCTAGCCTCTGGATAGGGGTTGCATTGCCTGTGGCAATATTAAACACCCCATTAACCCTTGCAGTGGCAGCCCTTTGAAGGGCATCCACAACATCCACAACATAAACAAAATCACGGGTTTGGGTGCCGTCACCATAAATTATTAGTGGCTTGTTGCTAAGTGCAGCTTGCATGAATTTTGAGATTACCCCAGAGTATTGGTTGCTGGGGTCTTGCCTTGGACCGTAGACATTAAACACCCTTAGACAAACAAAATTTAGGCGGTAGAGGTAGTTGTAAACAATGCAGGCATGCTCCACTCCAAGCTTAGAGGCAGCATATGGGGATATGGGCATTGGCAGCATATCCTCCCTCTTTGGTAGCTTTGGTGAGTTGCCGTAGACAGCAGCAGAACTTGTGAAAACAAATTTTTTTATCCCATGTTTCACGCATGAGTCAAGTATGCTAAGGGTTGCCAAAAGGTTTAGTTTATAGCACCTCTCTGGTTCCTCCACAGACTGAACCACAGAGGTCATTGCAGCCAGATGAAACACATAATCAACTTGCTTGCATACCCTCTCAACCAAGGCTTTGTTGAGCACATTCCCCTTAATAAACTTTACATCCACCCCTGCAAGGTTAGCCAGGGTTCCAGTTGATAGGTTATCCAGCACGATAACCCTGTTTGAATCGCTGAGCGAGCGAGCAAGATTAGAACCTATAAAGCCAGCTCCACCAGTTATCAATACAGTTTTTCCCCTCATTGGTTTGGTGAGATGCTCAGAGATTTTAAAAACCTATCTATTTTATATTCATAAAGCTCGGTTAGGAGGATACGAATGGAATCAATAATTTTTAGTATCACTTCCTCTTTTTATAGTGATACTCTGTCATATGTTTCTCAAAACGCTTACTTAACCTATCAAACCCTTTTTGAAGGTTTTTAAGTTTATGGAAGTATCATCTGAGCGACGTAAGATAGTCACAGTAAGCCCTAAAGAAAAAATAAGTAAAGCAATTATAATGTTCTCTGGGGACCAAGAACCACCAAAGAGTATACGAAATATTTGGTAAATGATATAACCACCAAAAAGGGCCTCAAGGATCAGACCAATCTTCACAATTAGTTCGTGATTATTTTTAGTCTTGCTCATTCTTTTATTTAATCCCACGAATAAGCCAAATAATTAAGAGCACAATCATAACCAAAATTATAATATATAATATCTGCGTGACTCCTTTTTTTGTCATCCTTTTTGGTAGAATCAATTGTATTTATATATCTTTGCTATAGATATTCGCATCTTTTCTATTGGGTGCTTCCTAAAAGGGTTCAAAATGACTCCCATCAGAAACCAAATTTGGTCTTATTTTATATTCACCTCTGAAGAATCCCCAACATTCAACACCTTGAAGTGGCCCTCAACTCTCGCAAAGTCACCAATGAGCGAGTCCTTTAGAATCTCGTTGCGTATCTCAGCACTTGAGTTTATTATAGAGTTGTGGATGATGGAGTTCACAATAACAGCATCCTTGTCTATTGTGACATGGGGACCAATGATAGAGTGGTATATCTTAGCTGAATCATGGATGTAAACCGGAGGAATAATAACCACACCATCCCTTTTCTTAGAGTGCCCGCCATGTTTGTCAAGAAGGAAGCGATTTGTTTCTAAAAGGGTTTCTGGTTTACCGCAATCATACCAACCCTCCACTGGAAAGGTGGTGAGCCTAGCACCCTTGTCCACCATTAATTGGAATGCATCGGTAAGCTGGTACTCGCCCTTTGTTCTTATGTCCTTCTCAATAAGCTCATTGAGGCACTCAAACATCAGCTTTGTGTTTCTTATTACATTCACACCAACAATTGCAGGCATGGGACGTATGTAATCCGGTTTTTCAACTAGTCTCGCTGCGAATTCACCATTCATCTCAATAACACCCCACCTCCGTGGGTCATCCACCATCTTCACCCCAATTGCCCCGTCGTATGGCGTTTTCAACGCAGATTTGAATTCTCCAATAAAGATTGTATCACCATATATTATCAGGGCTGGTTCGTTATTAACAAATGGCTCTGCAAGGAGTATTGCATGTCCAAGCCCCTTTCTCTCTGGCTGTTCTGCAAAATAGAACTTCATATCAGGGTAATTCTTTGTAACATAATCCTTTATCTGGTCGCCAAGATACCCAATGATGAGCACCGCCTCATTTATACCCATATCCCTTATTTTGTCGAGTATATGCCCCAGTATGGGCTTGCCTGCCACATTTATGAGCACTTTGGCAATTGTGTAGGTGTGGGGCTTCAAGCGGGTGCCAACCCCAGCCACCGGGAGTATTGCTTTCATTTTAAAACCACCTCACCAGCAGATGCCCTCATAATTCTTGCCAGTCTTCTTCTCAAGGAACTTCATACCATCTATGAGCACCTTGTCTTTGTAGAGTTCCTCGTTCTTAAGTTCAGGCCATTCAGTAACCCCTATCACCACATCTGCCTGAGCTATTGCCTCTTTTGGGTCTTTGAAATACTTAATCTTGGGGAATACCCTTGCCATGTTATCTATTGCAATCGGGTCATATGCAAGCACCTCTGCACCACGTCTCAGGAGTTCCCTTATTACAATAATGGCTGGGCTCTCACGTATGTCATCAGTGCCTGGTTTAAAGGCAAGACCCAACACTGCCACACTCTTGCCTTTTAGTAGCCCCACTCTCTTCTCTGCCAATTCTACAAGTCTTAATGGTTGGGTCTCATTCACTTCCCACACGGCACTCAGCAGTGGTGTGGGTACCTTTATCCTCTTACCAAGATGGATCAATGCCTTAACATCCTTCGGTAGGCAACTCCCACCAAACCCACGCCCCGCATTGAGATGCTTTCTACTAATTCTCTTATCAAGTCCAACCGCATCCATCACCTCGTACACATCCACGCCAAGGCCTTTACACAAGTTTCCAATTTCATTGGCGAATGAAATCTTTGTTGCAAGGATGGCATTAGAGGTATACTTTATCATCTCTGCAGTTGGGATTGTGGTCTTGAAGAATATTGTTTTGAACTCTTTATAGATGAATTTAATGGCATCAAAGTCCTCATCACACTCGACTCCTACAACAATCCTGAATGGATTCAAGAAGTCCTGAAGGGCAAGCCCCTCTCTAAGGAATTCTGGTACCATTGCAATCCTAAAGTCTGAGTGTCCTGCACTCTCTGCAATGAGTTTTTTAATAACCTTCTGTGTGGTGCCAGGCACAACAGTACTCTTGACAACCACAAGATGCCCTTTTTTATGCTTGAGCACATTACCTATGTCCCTGGCTGCTTGCTTAATATAGCTTAAGTCTTGCTCACCGCTCTCCTTTGGAGGGGTGCCGACTGCTATGAATGTGGCATCAGAGTTCATAATTGCATGCTTAAGGTCTGTGGTGCAACTGAAGTACTCCTCAGGTAGGGAGATTAGCATCTCTTGCAACCCCTCTTCATATATAGGGGCCTCTCGCCTATTAATCCTTGCCACTTTTTCCTTATCGATGTCCATACATATTACCCTTCTCCCACGATGACAGAGCCCCACACCAGTGATTAGCCCGACATAACCTGTACCTATTACAGAGATTGTGAGTGGTGCTGTGAGAAACTTTGGTGAAAGGGTGTAGCAGGGCTTGTTGCTACCCTGTTTGTAAACCCTCACTGATTTGTAGTTGAGCAGGCTCTTATCCTGTTTCAGTTTGTCTTGGAGTTTGATAAGCAAATAACGCTCCTCACCAGGCTTACAGGCAATCTTGAATTGCCTCTTACCATCTTGCATAGACACATCAATGTTAAACACTACACTTTTGTTTACTTGGCTTGACATAAAAACCACCAAGCTCTGGTTAAACCACATCCTTTAAATATCTTACCTTTGCCGCATTAGTCCACTCCATAAAGTTTTTAAATGAGAGAAATTTCCGTCTCAATGGAACGGCCATAGCGACCTGGTGATACCCGAACCCATTCCGAACTCGGAAGTCAAGCAGGCTCGCGTTCTGGAAAGTACTGTGCTCTGCATGGGAACTCCAGATCGCTGTTCCACCTTTTTCCCTCTAATTCTGCCAAAAAATATATTAAGCACATAGTGCCCAACCTGGGTATGTTTGTTAGAACTAAGAGAGTGAAGGGGAATGAGTATGCCTACCTTGTCAAGAGTGTTTGGACAAAACAGGGACCGAGGCAAAGGGTGGTAAGATACATAGGCAGAGTGTTTAAACCCAAAAAGGTACACAACATCGGAGTTGAGGAATATGGAGGGATGGCTGTAAAAGAATTAGCCAAAGAGGACATACAAACATTGCTCACACTCTTAGTTGAGAGAGAGCTAAGCAACCATGGGTTTCAAAGGCGAGGCAAACAGTGGGTGCTTGATGGTTGTGTTGTCAAACCAAGCATTGGAGCAGCCACAATAAATGGGCACAATATTGCTGTACGGATGAATGAGGGTTTTTTGTGTCGCTCCACGATTAGGGCACTCAAAAGAGTGTTAGGGAAGGACAAGCTAAGTGGACATGAACTTGCATCTGCCTTCCTCGAAGCTGGGATTGATATTGATAAGCAGCTCTTTGTTCTGCTCTACCAGAGACTTATGCCTCATAAACAAAGCTAAAGTTCTTCCTACTAACAGATTTGACCTTTGGGTGTTTCTCGAGGAACTCAAACACTGCATTCCACCCTTTCTTCTCTCTAATCCTCTCCAGGTTGTTGAAGAGTTGCTTTAATTCCTGGTATCTCTCGTAGATAAGCTCCCCCTTTTTCATGTTCTCTTCCACACTCAACTCCAACTGCTTCAGGTGCTGTTTCTGTTTCTCAATCATCCTCTCCTGTTTTTGGATTCTCGCTTGGAGAGGGGACTCCTCATGTTGCTCAACATATTGTAGATAATGCTCCACCATTGCGCTGATGCTATCATAGGGCTCGGATTTTAAGTTTGCTAGTGATTTTAGCACATATGAGGAGAGGGCAATTGGATGCTCCTCTGAGTAGTAAATGGTTGGGTTTAATTTGCGATCAAGCAATTTGTGAATTGCCTTATGGATGTCTGCTGGGGAAACTGTTTGGGGCAAGCCCTCCTTATCCCATCTGTTCACAAAGCACAACTCCTCAGCGTATATACCCCCAAGCCCAAGTTCCACTGCAAGAAACTTAACCAAGGAAGGCTGTTTGGTCTGTTTTATTAGCCCCTCAATCTCCTTGGGGTTTGCTTTGTAGCCAATGGTGTTGGGGGGACATACATAGCTTCTACCCCGCTTTAACTCCCTATTGCTCCATGTTTGAGAGTGTAGAACTATCAAAATTTTGTTGTTCTCGTCAAGTAGGAGAAGGTTGCCTTTGCTAAACAACTCCACAACAAGTTTAAGCTTTTGATTGCCCTTAATTATCCCAAAATTAACTATGCGTTCAGCCCCAATCTGGTTTATACTCTCAATGAAAGCGTTTGCAATGTGCTTCCGCAAAGACATGACAAAACTTGTGGCTTCTGGAGTGGCATATTTAACACTCTCTGACACAAACAGCAGTCCTGGAAAGACAATGTTTAGGTTTGTTGTGCCCTGCTTTGTTTTCAAACGCAAGGTGAACTTATCCCCAAATTGATACACCTTGTTTATACGGGCACCCACCAACCCACTAAGTTCTAGCATCAAATTCCCAATATCTATTGAACTCAAACTAAGGTGTTTTCCCATTGTTTGAATCCATGGAGGGGGTGTTTATAAAGGTTTGGAATACATGGAAAGATTTTTATAACCCAAAAATACTTAGTTTGTATCATGGGGTTTTGGGGTAAATTCGCTAAAAGGGTTGAGGATAGCTTCGAACATAGGGTTAGCATATCATTTGCAAGAATAAAAAGGGACACTATCAACTTGTTTAGGTGGATTACATGGCTAAGGACAAGGCTAGAGCAACTCGAAGCAAAACACACTGCTTTGACACAAAATAACGAGCACACACACTCTAAATTCTATCAAAACTTGGAAGCAATAAAGCAGGAAAACCAGAAGCTGAGGGAACACCTAAAACAGCTTTATGATTACATCAAGGTGCTCCATGAAGAGGTTAAGGAATTGCACAATGATGTGCACAAATCAAGCACTATTGATACCCAATTAGATGCCCAAAGGTACACTCCAAGCACAGCTGAAACCACCACGCAAGTTGAGGAGAAGCTTGGAGGGATGTTTGAGCCAAGGGTTACCGTCGGTATTCAAGGGGATAAATTGACCAAAGCTGAGCGGCTTCTTTTAGCAACGCTATACCATGCAACAAGCCCTTTAACCTATGCTGAAATCTCCAAGATTTTGGGGCTAAGTTATGGCACTATTAAGAATCGGTTAAACAGAATAAAATCAAAGGGGTTTGATGTGGAGTTTATCGTCGATAGCAAGGGTCAAAGGCGCTTCTATTTGCCAGAAACAGAGAAAATAAAACTCTCAGGAAGGTAATTCTCGGAAAACTTCCGATACTTTCGGATTCCTGTGTAACAAAAACATGTTACGTGCGTAACTAAAAACATGTTACATGCGTAATGCTTTTTTGATTCCTCCCGACGAGAGAACATGTGACACGTGTAACAAAAACATGTGACACACGTAACGTAACATGTGACACATGTTACATGACACATGTTACATTACATAGCTCTTTTTATTTTGTTAGGAATTCCCGAAGTCTAGAATTCAAACTTGGAACAGCAGTGTTCACATTGAGGTAAAGCGAAACCCTTTTGCCATCCCCTTGAGATGGCTTTAACTGTAACACATGGTTTATGAGCAAGCGATAACTCGGTGTGCTAAGGTAAACCCCATGCACGCCTCTAGCAAACTCGAGTTCAAATTCAGTGCCACCACGCCTCACAACCTTTGTTCTAAATGAGTAAGGCATTGGTTTGTATTTTGAGAGCTCCCTTTGTATCCCATTAACCAACCCAAGTAGATTCACCAACACACCCCTATAGTTAGTTATCTTGGCTATCCTAAACTCAGAATATGCCTCTACTTGGCCCACCCTGCTTGGCACCTCAATGGTCTCTGGCCTAAGCTTCTCTCTAGGTGGCAACAAGCTACGCTTTGCCACCTCACGAACAGGTTTAATATAGTGGCGTTCTAATTCATATGCCTGGCTCAAGCAGAACCAGTAAAGCTCAGCATTTCTTGGTGTGGGTTTAGTTAAGAGTTGCTTAGCGTCAATATACACAGCTCCTGCAGTGATAAACTCCTCAACCAGCTCGTCCAAGGGTTTCATATATGTAAGCGTAATATCCCTTGGCAGGGTGCCCCCCACACCAGCCAGTAGCCCCTCCAGCAATTGGCTGGCTACAGTCATGTTAACATAGACTTTACCATCTGGAGAGACCCAACGCTCCCTGCTTCCAGTCCTAAACCCCTCTAATGAGCCAATTATCTCCTGATTCCTCAAGAAGTTCTCAAACTGATTTAGGCGCCCCTTGTAATGGGGCTTACCCTCCTTGATTGGAAGATTGAACCTAACCCTACCCCAAGTGAATGTCAATTTAGTTATTCCCTTGTTTAGTAGTGTATCTAGAGTTCTGGGCTCGTCTTCATTGAGCTTTTCTTCCATCAACCCATCAAGCTCCAAATAAACCCTTCTCCACAAACTTGGTTTGAATGTGGATGCTATTGAATTCAGTTGGTCCCTCCTCTCTACAATTCCCCTATAGAGTTGCCAACCCTCCTCTGTGAGCCAGAAAAGGGGCTCACCTTTATCAAAAAGTGGCTCAGTTTCAACTCTAGGCAATTTTGGATATTGGGTTTGCACAAAGAGCTCTATAGTTGCGCTTCTGGGACCCATAACAGATTATAAGAAAGGAGTTCTTATAAAGATTATCCGATAAGTTTAAAAATCACTAAAATGGAGTGGTGATTTAATATGGTGTTAATACCAAAATCTGTTTTGATTATATACTGCCCTCTTTCTGGTCCCAGACATTCGGCGGAGAATTTAAAGAGGGTTAGGAAACCCCTAGAACGATTGTTAAGTGAGAATGGGATTGAGTTTAGGTATGAGGATAGGTTACTGCCCTACGATGCTATAAAAAGGTACGGTCAAGATTACCCGTTTGATATCCTTCTGGGGGGTGATAGTGCCCTCAAGTATATGGTCCAAGGCATGGTAGAAGAGGGTCTAAATGAAGGGGGGTTAATTGCACAATTCAAATTTGGCTCTGGTAATGACTTTCTCAGTGCCAATGGGATAAGTTCCATTGATGACACTTTTGAGGCACTGCGGGGCTTCTTCTCTCAGCCAGATGAATTCTCAAGGCGAGTTGACCTATTAGCAGCAAAAATAGACGATACTCAAAGGGTAGAGTATGGCACATTCATGATTGGTTTTGGGCTCAGTGCAAATATAGCCTATCGCACAAGCTTCCGGATGAAGAAGCACCTCCCTGGGCAATTTGCTTACAAGACAGCTGTTTACAGGACATTGGTCCAGGATTATTGGGGATTAAAAACAAGAGTTAAAGTAAGCACCAACAGAGGAGAGGAGTTAGAGGCAGAGTTAATCTCTCTAATGGTGTGCAATGGTCCATATGCGGGTGCTGGAATGATGCCTGTGCCATGGGCAGAGATTGATGATGGGGTGCTAAACCTGTTTGGGGTTGATATGATGAACCCTGTAAGGCTTGCAAGGGTTTTTGACAGGGTGTATGACGGCTCCCATGTGGAGTTAAAGGAGTGCCACTTCTTAGACGGCGAAAGCTTTGAAATTGAGTTTGAAAAAGGGCTTTTGACTCAGATTGATGGAGAGGTAATAAAAAAGGGAGGGAGACCAGTAAAGCCACATAAAGTAGAGGTTCAGGTATTACCAAAGGCACTCAGTTGCATATACTTACCAACAAAACAAAGGCATGCTACTCAGAGCTACCCCCCACAGAAAGCCAGGAACGCCAACAAGCCTCGCTTTGATAGGCGGCGTTTTTAGAATTTAAAACTTCTAGAGAAACCTTTAATAATTCAAGCCAGTATGCTTGCTTTTATGCGAGAAATGGAAGGGATAACCGAGTTGGCTAAAGAGCTCATAAGATTTAAAACTGTGAGCGGCAATTGTAAAGCCGCCAAGGATTGCCTTGGGTTTATTGCCAGACAGCTCAAGCAAATCAAAATAGGAATTAGGCACTATGAATTTGGTGGTTTTCCTTCATTAATAGCATACCCAAACCCGACGAGAAATTGTAGGCTTGTTCTTGTGGGGCATATTGATGTTGTGCCTGCACCTGAAAGCATGTTTAAACCAAGGGTAGTGGCTGGGAAGCTTTACGGTAGGGGTGCAATAGATATGAAAGCTCAGGTTGCTGCAATGATTGCGGTGGTAAAAAAACTCGGCAAGAGATGCTCAGTGGGTTTGATGCTGACCTCAGATGAGGAGCTCGGTGGCAAGCATGGTGTCAAGCAATTGTTGGATATAGGGTATAAAGCAGATTTCTTTATAGCCCCTGATGGTGGGTTTGATTTTGAATTGATAACAAAGGAGAAGGGGGTGCTGTGGTTGGAGATTAATGTAAGGGGAAAGAGTGCACATGCAAGCAGGCCTTGGGAGGGTGTGAATGCAATAGAGGAGCTTATTGCAAAGCTCAAACAAATAAAAGCCCTGTTCCCAAAGGGTAGTGCAAACAGTTGGGTTAACACCATAAACATATCAAAAATCGAGGGTGGTGATGCACCAAACAAGGTACCCTGTGAGGCAAAGGCAGTTATAGACATTAGATATACCTCTAAGCCAGATGCCATCCTCAAAAAGATTGGTAATATTGTTGAGTATAAGGTGCTTGAGTTTGCCCCTGTTTTCACAACAGATGAGAACTCACCCCAGATTAAATCACTGGCTAGGGTGATGTCAATGGTTCTAGGCAGGGAGGTTGAGCCAAGCTTTGAGCATGGTGCCTCTGATGCAAGGTATTTTGCAGAGCTAGGCATTCCAGGTGCCATCTTTGCCCCAAAGGGGGATAACCCGCACGGGGATGGTGAGTATGTTGTGATTGACTCGTTGTACAAGTTCTACAAGATACTGGAGTTGTTCGCTCAGGAAAGTTTTTAAATAATTATGTGTAATTGGATTAGCTATGCATGAGACAATTATTGCAAGGCGTATAATAGAAGATGCAAAGAAGCACGGTAATGTGAAAGCCATAACAGTTGAGGTTGGAGAGCTCTCCCACCTCCCACTTGAAGACCTCAAGCCAACTCTCAATGAGATGGTTGATTGGAAAGTGGATTACAAAGTGAAGAAAGCCAAAGTCAAGTGTGAGTGCGGTTATGAGGGCTCGCCTAAAATTCTACTTAGGACCCATGAGCACACTTATTTTGAATGCCCAAAATGTGGCAAGGTGCCTAAGGTGTTGGAGGGTCAATACATAAAACTGGTTAAAGTGGAGGTGGAGTGAATGTGCATGGCTTTCCCTGGGAGAGTGGTGTGTGTTGAGAAAAACAAAGCAGTGGTTGATTTCCTTGGTGAGAAGAGGGAAGCGGACTGCTCTCTTGTTAAATGTAATAAGGGAGATTATGTTGTGGTGAATGCTGGATTTGTGGTAGAGATTGTGCCAGAGAAACAAGCCATTGAAGCTATAGAGTTGTTCAAAAATGCCAACACCTGAGCAGGTATTTCTTAGATACGCATTCCCATGCGCCCAGGTTCTGCTTGACACTGGTAAGCTCACAAAAGAGGGCTATGAGAGATTAAAAAGGGCTGTGATGAGTGGTGAGGGTATCACCAGAGATGAGCTTGAGTCTATTTTCAGGTCTGCTGTGGCAAGGATGAAGGAGCTTTTTGGGGAAGATTACTGGAGTTTGGCTGCTGTTAGGGAGTACTTTATTGAGCACCACAATCGCATTATTGATGCTGGTAAAGAGGGCTATGCCAATGCTCCAGAGTATTTCAAGGAGATGTGTAAGGTGCACATAGCAAGGGTGGTTGCTAGAGAGGGTTCTGGCTTGAGGGTGAGGTATGGTGGTAAGGAAAGGGTTGTACTTGGATTGCTATGCCCAGAAGCAAAGCCAGGCGACAAGGTTAGCATACACCTCGGGTTTGCAATAGAGGTTCTTGCTTGATTTGTTCTTTGAATATCAGCACACAGAAGCCAACACCAAGCCCTATTAGTAGTATACCCAAAGATTGCATAAGGGCTATCTTTGTACCAGAGAGAACATTCAACATTGTGGTGATTGGTGAGCCAAGCATTAGCACCAATGTGGCAACAACAGGGCTAATCCTTGCAAGCCCGTTGTACCATGTTAGCACATAGCCAAGCAGGAAAGTTGCTGTGATGAGCACCCACCCAATCTGTGCCAATGAGAGGGTTGTTATTTTGCCCAGGCTATGCTCAACAAAGCCAACATAAACAAGAATCAGCAAACTACCAAAAAACATCCTTGCAAATGCCACTTGATTCGGACTGATGGTTTTGAGTAGATGCTTGGAGAGAACAAACTCACCTGCCCAGAGCACAGCTGCTAATAACACTAACAAGTCACCCATACCAAAACTCAGCTTGGACAACCCCAGCAGTAGGAAGTTGCCAAATAGGATTACAGCACCAAGCCCTATGTAGTCCTTGGCATGCCTCTCTTTTAGAAACACTATGCTTAGGATTAAAACCCAGATGAAGAGTGTCTTGTGGATGAAAGAGGCATTTGCTGGTTGGGTTAGTGCCAAACCCTTAAAGAAGAGTATGAATGGCAGGCACCCACCAAGCAGCCCCACTGCTATGAGTTTACCCCACTCCCTCTTCTTTAGTTTCAGTAGTTGCTTGTGTTCCCGAGATAAGAGCAGCAATGAGAATAGAAAAAGGGCAACAGAGGCATTCTTTAGAAGTGTGAAAGTGGCTGGAGTGGTTGTTTTAACAAATAGCCCCAAGCCGAATTTGTTGATGTAGATTGAGACCCCAGATATTAGGGCTGTTGCAAACACAAACACAAGCCCCTTGTTTATCTCTTCCATTATACTAGTTAATTAGAAAGTGTAGTATTTAAATTTACTGGGAAGCAAAGTATTGGTCAACCAAAGCAGGGTCCATGTTGTTATCCCTTAGCACGTTCTTGAGTTCCTTTGGGGTATAGCCCTTGTTGAGGTTCTCTTCAATCCACTTAAATACATGGGCCTCAGCTGGTGGGGTGGTTGGGGTGGAGGATTGCTGCTCGGAAGTTGTTGGTGCCGATGTTGGCAAAGCTGCTAGCCTCGACCTTGCCTCTTCAAGCAACCTCAGCTCTTCCCTCAAACGAGAGATATCATCTGAGCTAGAGCCTTTTGTTTCTAGGTCTACAAGTTTGTCAACCATCCTCTTGTTGAACCTGTCAAACCTGTCAAGGGTTGAGTAAACATAACTCCTCAGCTGCTCGAGTTGGTTCTGTAGATTATCAAAACTCCTTATGTATGTGTTGAGTTGGCTTAGCCGCTGGTTGATTTCATTCACAATCTGCCTCAAACTCTCATTTGAGACAAGGTTGGGTAGTGTCTTGTTTACTTCAGACAAGCGACTACTAAGCAGGTCCACTTCCTTAATGGCCATGTTTGCAACCTTCTTGAGGTGATCAAAGTCCACCCTCATCTCCCCAAACTCACGCTGCAACTCCCTGTTTGCCCTTTTGTAAGAGTCCAACTCCCTATCAAGCTTGAGTGGTGCCAAGCGCTCCACACGCTTCTGTAATTGCTCATCTCGCTTGAGTGCCTCAAGCACCTTTGTGCGAACAATCCCCAACTCGCTCCTAAGTGTCCTAAACTCCTTTTGCATGAAATCCCTCATAGACAAGTCATCATCACCAAGGTCCTTGAGTTGTTTCTCGAATATCTTGTATCTGCGCTCAAGGTCTACGAACTCTTGCTTTAGCCTCACAAACTCCTTGTTTCTTATGATGAGGCGGTTGATTGCATCCTCATCCAGACTGAGTTCCTCACGCAGTACGTTGAGCCCTTTCCTAATGTTTAACTCGAGCTTTCTATCCTTGTCCTTGAGGTCGTTTAGTTCTCCTGCAAACCCATCAACAGTCCTGAGAACACGCCTGAGGTTCTGGTCCAGGTATTTAAACTTGTAAAGGAGGTCATCAATATCCCTCCTCGTTACTCCCTGCCTTGAGAGTTGCTTCCTGAACTTGTTAATCTGCTCATTTATCAACCGCACCTCGTTTCTGAAGCCCTCTTTCTCCTCAATAATCTCTTTTTTGAACTCATTGAAAGCATCTTTGTCTGTAATCTCATAGAAATCCTTGTTGAGTTGGCACAGGCGATTGTTTAACTCCAAAACAATCTCCTTGAGCTTTTCAAATGAAGAAAGCATTGCACCAGAGGTGTTACTCAGGTTCTCGCTTATCACGTCAACCCTTGACTTTAGTTCGTCTATTGAGTTCTGGTTCCTCAAGGCAAGGTCCATTGCTTCACCCAGTTTGTTGTTGAGTTGCTCGAACCTCTGCTCCTGCTTCCTCTCTATATCTTTAACCAAATCATACCTCTGCTTTAATGATTCAATGGCTTTCTTTAAACTCTGGTAATCCTCAAACTCAAAATTGGGATTGTGATAAACCCCTGCTTCCACCTCAACGCTAGGAGGGGTAGCAACAGCATCGCCAGCAGAATTTTGTTCAGGATTTTGCCCTATCTCCAACTCAGAATTCCGAGTACTCTCACCACCTCTTTTTCTCCTTGAAAATATTCCCATTCTCAGCCGAGTGTTTCGCTGTGAAGGATAAGACTATAATACTACTATATAAATTTTTTCTTATTCAAAAGAAATAGCACTAAGCAGGTGTTAGTTAAACTTGAAGCCCTCTTTTAATGGACCCTCTATTTGAGCCAGAAGCTGCATTGCCTCTTGTTTAGAGCCCTCATCAACCGGCAAGTTGAGTACTGCATGACAGTGTTCCGCTGCAGACAAATAATTACCAAGCAATCTGTATGCCTCGGCAATGGTGATGTGCACATCTGAAGCACCCTCAATGTACAGTGGTTCCTCTAAAAGTTTCTCCATAGATTTGGTAGCTGCTCTCAAAAACCATTTCTGGTCATTGGAACCAGAAACCAACTGATACAGATGCATGAATATCTCAGATATCATGAACTCTGAGTGGGTGTAACACAAGAATACCTCTTCCTCAAGCTCAGGATCTTCACTTAGGTCGCCCTCTTTATACAACATATATGAATGATTGGCAGCATCCTCTAAAACCAAAATGGCTCTCATGTAGAACTCTGTTGCAAGCAAGGAAAGACCTTGTATAGCATAGTAGTAGGCCTTACCAAATAGCGCTTTGCCCCTAAGATAAAGCCAGCGATAATCATCTCTACCCACTGTACACTCATCTAAGATTTCTCCAGCAGCATGAAATGCCTCGAATGCAGCACAATGATCCCCTTTAATGCCAAATAACAACTCCTCTCCATCATCTAGTATAGCCATAGCTTGGCTAATTGCCCTTTCAAGGTCGTTCTCTGAATAATTAGATACCATCTGCTTAGTGTAAAACAAGGTGCTTTTTAAATTTTGCAGTGGTTACAGTTGTGATTTGAGTTTTTTGAGCAACCTCTCAACCCTTTGCTTTGCCTCGCTTGGTTTCATATTCGCAGGTACACCAATTAGCGTCACCCTTTCAATCATACCAAGCTTCATGAGAAGTCGTAGGTATGCACCAAAATCAAAGTCATGGGCACTTAGCATTCTGTGTTTGGCTAGAGTGCTAAGGTCTTCGATTACTTTAACATCTTGAATCCCTTTAACAACATCAAGCACAACAACCTCATCGTCAAAATCAATGTGCTCGGGTTTGTAACACTTCACAAGCTCAAAGCCATCAACTTGAATAACATCTGCAAGTTTCAGTGCAAGCGTGTCCCCTTCAACATATGGATTGCCAATGCAGTATACCTTAATCATTCCCGCTCAATTTTTAGCTCCAAGAAGTGAGTGCTGCATGAGATACAGGGATCATACGCCCTAATGAGTTTCTCTAGTTCCAGCTTTATTGTCTGCTCGTGCTTGTCTAGGATGGTTGGCAAAAAGTGCTCCACATCCACTTCAATATTGTGCAGGTTCTGTGAGGTTGGGGTTATGATGTTGCATTTTCTAATCTTGCCTGTTGAGGTTAGCTCGTACTCATGGAAGAGTATTCCGCGGGGCACCTCTGTGGCAGAAACACCCCTCCCTGCTTTGAACTTGTACTGGCGCGGCTTCTCCGGCTTTATTCTAAGATTCTTCAGTATCTCAAGCGCTCTGAGATAGAACTCAAGAACCTCTATTGCTTGGGCAAAGTTGTTTGCAAAGGGTGTATTACTTGGAAACCTGAACTTTGAGTTGGCAATGATTCTTTTTGAGATGGGGTTAAGGGAAGCATGATGGATATTCACTCTTGATAGTGCAGAGGTCATGTAGCTCTCTCCGAGGAATAATGCCTCTTTTGCTGTTGTGCTCTTATCCACATACTCCTGAATGTTGTGCTCGTATTCCTCTGCATCAAATCGCGCTTGGCTCCGCATAGCAATGATTGTGTCCCCAAAAAGGATTGAGCCGTTCCTGGCCAAGGCGATATGCTCACACTCCCGCTCAAACTCCGGCACATC